>NZ_FNPD01000009.1 GCF_900107215.1 Acetomicrobium thermoterrenum DSM 13490
TGTCTTCTTTGAGGGCTTACATCTGTAGCGGTGGCAAGGTGACGTCAGAACAGATAAAGAAAAAAGACCAAAAAGGTGAGAATGCGGACAAAAGACACAAATTCACCTTGAACCTGGAGGAGATCTTAGGTCCCGTTATAAGTGAGCTTGGATGCATAACGGTACTGAAAACGGGAAAGGTAACGCCCTTATACACGACCTTAAGGGGCATATGTCATGGCGGGTTTGATTTTTACCTAACCTAAAAGACGTTGCCCTTTAGGACACATGGGGAGTGGTTCCTAAAAATCCTACAAAAACTTGACGCGGTCGTTGGTGCCAAAGCACTTGACGAGAATCGCATGATCATGATAAACTTTGTATTGGTTGCGTCATGTGTTTATTATAATAAATCGTTAGGAGGATTACGTAATGTTACGTGATCATGAATACACATTAGATAAAGAATTGAGACTTGATAAGAACGAAAATCCCTTTGAACTTCCTCCATCTCCCAGGGAAGAGATGCGACAGATAATCTCTAAAATCGACCTAAATCGCTACCCCGATCCCCTTGCAAATAAATTACGAAGCAAATTAAGCATGAAGCTAAATTTCCCTCAGGAAAGAATCGTCATTGGCAATGGAGGCGACGAAATACTTTCCATGTTGTTTATGGCCTATGTTAAGCCTGGTGATAAAGTACTTACTTTATATCCTTGTTTTTCAGAGTACAAACGGCTTTGTAAAATATTTGGAGCCGAGCAACATGTAGTTCCCATTAATTTTAACGACAAACATATCACCCTGGATGTGGAGCAAATTTTAGATGCGATAGCAAGAATATCTCCAAAACTAATACTGCTCGATAACCCACACAACCCGACAGGGACGTTCATAGATCCCGCGCTTCTGATAAACATCGCAAAAATGTCACCCTGCCCCTTCGTGTTGGATGAGGCATACGTCGAATTCGCCTCCAGATCTTCTCTTGACGTTTTGAAGAAAAATTTTCCCTCCAATTTATGCATCTTAAGGACACTATCTAAGGCATGGGGGCTGGCGGGATTAAGGGTTGGTTACTCACTTTGTTCCGATGAAATTGCCAAGACATTGAATGAAATAAAAAGCCCTTTTAACGTTAACGTCATTTCACAGGAGATTGCCTGCATAATGCTAGATTACGACGAGTGGATGAAAAGCAGAGTTTACAGCATAAGATTTTTGCGCGACAAATTCATAGAAGAAGTTAATGAAATAGACACCTTCTATGCATATCCCAGTCAGAGCAACTTCGTTCTTATACGGTCAGAGCTCGACAGGGACTATATAAAGGCTTTCCTGCGGGATAAAGGAATAATGATAAATCTCCTGGACTTAGACATCGACGGCTTTACTTGGATGCGCGTTTCGATTGGAAAAGAGGAGGAATTGAATTATGTAATTCAAGCATTTCGTTCCATTGTACGACAACCAAATGCTGAATTTGTTATAGCTTAGATAATTCCCCCCTTGACAAATGCACGTTTAAAACTGTAGTATTTAATTCAGCAATGATAAGTCACACAGTAAAGTGTGAATCATCATGATATACGATAAAAAGGGGGGATAAAAGATGGCAGACAAATGGAAAGATCGGTTAACCGATCAACTCTGCAAAGCATTTTTGGCCTTGAAAAACGTCGATGAAATTTACAATTTCCTAGAGGATGCAGCAACGATTGGAGAAATCAGAGCCCTCGCCCAAAGGCTTGAAGTAGCTCGTTTGCTCGAAGAGGGATACACCTATCCTCAAATAGCACAACAGACAGGGGCGAGCACGGCTACCATAAGCCGTGTGAAGAAATTTCTGGAATATGGTGCCGATGGATACAAGTTGGTACTGGAGAGGCTCAAAAACTTCGAGGGTGATACGAGACCAGAATAGTTTGAAACTATATGATCTTGTGCGATAACAAAGAAAGGGGACATCGAAACGATGTCCCCTTTCTTTGTTATCGCGTCTTCCACCGAGAAGCGCTACTTACATCCTAAGGAACTTCATCAACATATTTTCATGGACTTCCATGGCTCCTGTAGGACACATCTCGTGACAACACAGACACTTAACACACATTGCTCTGTTTATGCGAGGAAGGGGGTCCATTCTGATAGCTTTCCGAGGACAGACATCGGCACAAATCCCGCACTTTACGCATTTCTCTTCCCGGAGGCGGGGAGATAATGCAACCCATCTATGCGTCCAACCTCTAAGCCATGTGGGCAAAAGCCTCAGAGATGAACTGCTTTTAATGAACCCCTTTGCTTCAATCTCATCAGGTTCCACACCTATAATTTCTATTTCATCGAAGGAAGATGGTCCAATTCCCCTTTTTGCCGCGATGTTCAGCAATGGTATGTTTAAGGGATTCTTATACCCCATAACCTTTGCCGCCACGAAGTCCAAGGCAAGGGCGTTTTTCGATGCCATAATAAGACCAACAAATCTGGGATGTCCGTGGGTAGGGCCGTTTCCCTCCATAGCATATATGGCATCTAATACGTTCAATTCCGGTGGCCTTGCTAAATATAGATCCACTATAGCGTTGCACAATTGATTTATAGATAGAGAAAAGTGAGCTCTTTTCCTGGTGCTGGTATCAGCTATCCCAAAACAATTCTTCACACATGCAGTGATCTCCGTTTCTGCATGTGTTTTCAGTTTGGCAATATTGATCACGAAAGGCGCCTCAAAATAGCGTTTCGAAACGGTAAGCTCTTTTAGTACCACGTTTTCATCTCGTCTGAGAACGACAAATCCGCCATCGGACAATATAGTAGCAGTAGCGTTATCATCGATTTCAACGGCACTTGTCATCCCTGTCAGCCTTAAAAGCTCCTCTTTCCTGTCGGCATAAAGATGCCCTGGCGAGTCTGCAACTGCAATTTCCCCCAAATGCCCTTTTTTTCTGGCCACTTTAATAAGAGCCTGAACGATGGAAGGATGAGTCGTTACGGCTAACGTAGGTTTTTTGGGAGCGAGGAGGTTTACCTTTAAAAGCAGTTTTTCGAACAAAAATCGGGAGGGGATCCATTCCTCAATAGCATCCAATGTGAAATTTAAAGCCTCATACACCTCATCGAGTTCATAGGACGAAGCTCGTCGAAGAGCTACTTTATATTTTTTCGTCACCTTTTTTCTCCTCCATGACAAAAAGGCATAAATTTCGAGCATTTAACGGACATATCGTGCACTTGGGTCTTCTTGAGACGCAGATATTTCTTCCGTGAGATATGATGTCCAAATGGGCCGACCAGTATAAATCCGAAGGTATAACCGATCCCATTATCTTTTGCGTCTCTTCAGGTGTGCTTTTAGGGCTTACCCAACCTATTCTTTTACAAAGTCGGTTGACATGTGTATCCACAGGAAAAGCCGGTATCCCGAGATCGAAGAGAAGGACACATGCAACGGTCTTAGGACCCACGCCCGGAAGAGAGCTTAAAAAATCTATTATTTCTTCTTTTTTCATGCCCTTCAAAGGCTTTAAAGAACAACTTCCAAATCGCTCGGCTATAAGGCCGAGCACGCTTTTTATCCTCGACGCTTTTATATTAGATAAACCTGCCGGTTTGATTACCTCAGCAAGCTCGGTTTCTGCTGTCACTAACACATCCTCCCATCGAGGATAGCGTGACCTTAAAAGCTCGTATGCACGATCTCTATTCTTGTCGTTCGTATTCTGGGACAATATGGTCAATATCAAACCGTCCAGGGGCTCGTCACTCGTCGTTTTAGCGGGCCGCAAGTGAGACCAAAGGCCCGCTAAAACATCGATCACGTTAAGAACCCATTCTCTTAAAGACAGCTCTGTAAGATTGCGCTCTATTAACATTCGATCAGTACCGCCAGAACTATTTACGGCTCCTTGTAATTTCGTCATTCTTAATTGTTCTCGTTGTTTTCTTCCCTTTCTGTCTTTTGAAGGGCTTTTTTAAGCTTTGCAGCTTCTTCCATGAAAAATCTAAGTCTTTCTTTGGCCTTGCCGTGAACAGTTTCGTCGGGATATTTGCCCGATTCATCCGGAACGCCCGCAGGAACACCTGTCAAAATTTCCAAACCCTCATCAACGGTATCGATTGCCCATATGTGGAATTTTCCCTCTTCTACGGCTTCTATCACTTCGTGATCCAACATCAGGTGTATCAAATTTTGTTTAGGAATCATAACACCCTGTTCGCCCGTCAATCCCCGTAACTTGCAATACCTGAAAAATCCTTCGATCTTTTCGTTAACTCCTCCAATAGGCTGAATATTGCCAAATTGATCTACCGAACCCGTCACTGCAATGCCTTGTTTCAAGGGATAGCCCGAAAGGGACGACAGAAGACAATATAGCTCCGTAGAGGAGGCGCTATCCCCTTCGATTTCTTCGTAGGTCTGCTCAAAGGCAATCCTGGCAGTTAGAGTGAGCGGCATATCTTGGGCATATTTCTTGCCCAAATAACTGGAGAGAATTAACAGACCCTTATTGTGAATTGGGCCCGTCAATTTTACCTCTCTTTCGATATTGACGATGCCCTCCTGCCCCATATAAACGTTAGAGGTTATTCTAACGGGATGACCGAAGGAATGTTCTCTCATATCTATCACGGTAAGACCGTTGATTTGCCCTACTCTCTCGCCATCGACTTCAACGCGAAGGATTCCATCCTCAAAGGCCTTGAACATACGGTCCTCTATTAAGCTGACGCGATAGCGCATTTCTTTGATAGCTTTCCTGACATCCGAAGCCTCTACTAACTCTTTACCTTCGGCCCTAGCCCAAGCGGTCGCTTCAACTAAAACTTCCGTTATTTTATTCATCTGGGTGGTCATACGTTGCTTGTGATCCGCCAAACGAGATGCATATTCTATGACTTCGCCCACTGCTTCTCTGTCATAGGGAAGCAAGTTTTCCTGCTGCGTATATTCTGCTACAAATACGGCCATATCATATTCGGTATTCTCGTTTCTCGGCATATCTACGTCGAAATCAGCTTTTATCTTAAAGAGCTCCGAAAACTCTTTATCGTACAAGCTCAATAAATAATAAATCAAACGAGTGCCTACTATTACTACCTTTATGTTCAGTGGGATAGGTTCCGGCCTTAGAGAGGATACGGGCAAAAAGCCTAATTGTTCTCCCAAGTTTTCGATCGTAAGCTTCTCATCTTTGAGGGCACGTTTCAAAGCATCATATGACAAATATTGCCTTAACAGCTCTTCGGCCTCCAGAACCAGATATCCGCCGTTAGCCCTATGAATTGCACCTGCAACTATCTTTCTGAAATCAGTATAAAGATAACCCTGTCTGCTCTCATATTCCACCTTGCCCATCAGGTTGTAGTAGGTCGGATTGGACTCTCTAATTACAGGAGCGCCCTCTTCGGGATCATTGCTGACAAAAACATTAACCATGTATTTACCGAAATCAACTTCAATGTTTTCATCCCTGGCCGCCGCAACGAAAATGTTGAAGTTTTTTATAACGTCCTCTTCCATCGAGGCGATCCATTCCAAAAGTTTCTGGGATTTTCCGTATTTTTCCCTTAATTCGCTGAGAAAAGGACTTATAGCGCTTCGCGAAATATTTCTCTCTAATTCCTTAATCCTGTCCTTAAGGTTTTTTTCTAAGTCCCTTATCTTTCTTAGGGTCTCAAGGGTGTGCTGGGAAATCTTCTCAGATATTTCCTGAAGCCTTTTCTGTTCCTCCTCGGGAAGTGCTTCAAATTCCTCCTGTTGCATTTCCCTTTGAACTACCTTTCCATCCTCTTCGACTTTAACTAAGGGGATATTCACGAAACCCTGAGGCGTACGTTTTATAAGGAATCCGTTTTGTTGCGCTATATTTCGCAAACGATCCATTAATTCATTGACCTGTTCTTGAAATTCTTTTACCAATTGCGCCTTTGCATCCTCGTATTGGCTATCTTCAAAGGCTTTGCTCAAGGTTGACTTAAGCTCCTCTATCATTTCGGTCATGGCCTGAGCAAACCGCTTGCCCTGCCCTGCCGGCATATTGATGGCAATTGGGGAGCTTGGGTTTTCAAAATTATGCATGTAAAGCCAGTCATCCGGCGCAGGTAACTTTTTTGCTTTGGCTTCTATCTGTCGCATAGCGTAGGTCATTCGTCCGCTGCCCGGGTTGCCAACTACAAAAATATTAAACCCCTTTTTATCGAGCGATAGTCCAAAAGAAACCGCCTTTGCAGCACGCTCCTGCCCTATCAACCTTTTATCGCTAACCAATTCAGCAGTGGTTGAAAACGAAAATTTCTCCATGGAAACCCTGGAGCGCAACGATTCTTTCGGTACTCTTTTTTCTTCTAAAATTGACGACATTTATCTATACCTCCTTTGCTTCACTACAGCCGGCTATAATACCTCCACCAACTACAACGTCTCCATCATAAAGGACGAGCGACTGCCCTGGCGCTACTCCCCAAAAAGGACTCTCCAAAGCCTTAACTGTAAACCCTTCTTCCCCACTATCCGTCAATACAACCGGTTTTGGCCTAGCCTTGTATCTGTGCTGAGCCCTATATACTTTTCCAATTTCGAGCCCTTCCAGCCAATGAGGAGAGTAACATTTTACAAATCGTCTTTGCAAATCCTCTTTTCTTCCAACTATTAGGGTGTTTTCTGAAGCGTTAATTTCCGATACATACCATGGACCGTTTGGCAAACCAAGACCCTCTCGCTGTCCGACGGTATAATATCCGACCCCCTTATGGCTGCCTAAAAACTCCCCTTGCAAAGATAAAATTGGCCCCTCTTTAATATCGATTCTCGAAGATAAAAAACCCCTTAAAGTTTCGTCACGCCTCAAAAAACATAAATCTGCGCTTTCTTCGACATCATCGAAGATATTCCCAAAAATCTCTCTGGCTTTCTTTTTCACTTCGGCCTTCGTCAGATCACCCAGTGGAAAGATTACACTGGTCAACCAATTTTTAGGGAGGCGGTAGAGCATGTAGCTTTGCTCTTTTTTGGGATCTCTCCCTCGGACGAGATGGTAACTCAAGTCATTTTTATAAATTCTAGCATAATGTCCCGTAGCTATGAAATCGGCATTATAGCAGTTGAGCAGATCGAATAATGTTTTAAATTTAATATTTGGATTGCAAAATACACAAGGATTAGGAGTTTTCCCATTGGAATAAGATGTGATTAAGGGCGCTATTACTTCACTTTTAAATTTCTCTCTTATATCAATTGCATAAAAGGGGACTTTTAACAATTCGCAAACCCTCCGCGCCCTATCGACATCTTCTTCGTGACCATCGGACATCACCAAAAAACAGCCGATTACTTCATGTCCTTGTTTCGTCAGCAAAGATAAAGCAAAGGAGCTATCTATTCCACCGCTTATGGCAGTAATTATCCTCAATTTCCATGTCACACACCTTTTATCAATTTATAAAATTGTAATACAAATGTAGGAATCAAAGCACCTATTAATACTATACCCCATTCACCTGCAGACAAAGGGACTATCCTCAATACTCTTTGAAATATAGGAATATAGGTTATGGCGACTTGAAGTAACATAGACGCCAGCACACCTAAAAAGAGATAAGGGTTTTTCAGCAGATCCGCAGGGTTTCTCAGGATACTTGATTCTCTAACGCTGAAGACGAAGAACAATTGAGTTAAAACTAAACTGTGAAAGCTGATCTCAGTAGCCTTCAAGCTAGAAAAGCCCAAATATTTTAGGGAATACAATGTAATGCCGAGAACGCCAAGAAACATTACAATCCCGAAAAAGCCTATCTTAATTTGGTGCGCCCTCGTGAGGATATCCTCGTCCTTTCTTTTAGGAAGCCTTTTCATCGTGTCTACCTCGGGCGGATCCAAGGACAAAGCCAATGCCGGAATTACGTCTGTCACAAGATTTATCCATAATATCTGCAAAGGCAACAGTAAAGCGGGAAGCTTTAACAATATCCCGCCGAAGACGACAAGCACTTCGCTTAAATTGCAGCAAAGCAGGTAAATAACGGCTTTCCTTATATTGTCGAAAATTCTTCGACCCTCGGCTACCGCATTAACGATGGTAGCGAACCGATCGTCCTCAAGAATGATATCGGCGGCCTCTTTGCTTACTTCAGTGCCTTGAATGCCCATAGCTATGCCAACATCGGCTTGTTTTAAGGCTACTGCGTCGTTCACTCCGTCGCCAGTCATCGCTACTACTTCGCCTGCTTTTTGAAGACCCTTTACGATCTTAGATTTATGTTCCGGAAATACTCTAGCTATCACTGCTACCTCTCTCGCTCTCCTTGCGATCTCTTCTTCGTCCATCTCAGATATTTGTCTGCCATCAAGTGCTTCCAGGCCATGATCGTCCATAATGCCCACTTCTTTTGCTATGGCAACAGCTGTGGTAACGTGATCTCCAGTAACCATGATTACATGGATGCCTGCATCTCTGCAGGAGGCGACGGCTTCTTTGACCTCTTCTCTGGGCGGATCCATTATCCCCACCACGCCCAAAAAGGCCAATTCATCAAGTGAACGTCCGAAAGCAAAGGCAAGGGTCCGCATCCCCATCTTGGCCAGCCTCTCCACATCATCCATCCATTTGTCCTTAAGTGTGGAAGAAAGGGGCTTCAACGCATCATTTTCGTATATAAAACTACAATCCTGGAGCAAGCGTTCGGGAGCCCCCTTGACTGCAATACCATCATCGTGGTATGTCGCCATCCTCATGATGGAAGAATCAAAAGGATCTTCCTTTAGTCGTGGATATTCTCGCCTTATTTCGTTGGGATCAAACCCACTATCATAAGCCCATTTGAGCAAAGCCACTTCCATGGGGTCGCCAATTTGATTTTCGTGATTTATTGAAGCATTGTTACATAATACGGCCACTCTAAATAGAAGTTCTCTCGCTTTATCGCTTGCGATGAGCGATTCTCGAACCGTCATCTTGTTAAGAGTGATCGTTCCGGTTTTATCTGTACATATAACTGAAGTGCTTCCCAAGGTCTCTACGGAAGCAAGATTTCGAACGAGGGCGTTAAGCTTAGCCATACGATGGACGCCCAGGGCAAGAGTCATCGTCGCTACGAAGGGAAGACCCTCGGGAATAGCAGCAACCGCAAGGGCAATACCTGTCTGAAACATAGCCAATAGCTCATTACCCTCGAGCACTCCTATGGCTACTATAAGAACTACGATAGCAAGTACGAGTTTAATGAGAAATTTGGTGAATTTGGCAAGGCGAGCTTCCAGGGGTATCTCTCTCTTTTCGACTTTTTGCAGCATAGTACTTATACGTCCAAGTTCTGTGTGAAGACCGGTAGCGCATACCAACATTTTGCCATTACCTCTTACCACGGCCGTTCCAGTATAAAGACAATTAATCCTATCCGGAAGCAATGTATCTTCGGGCAAAGTGTCGGTAGTTTTATCAACAGGTACGGATTCTCCCGTTAAAGTAGATTCGTCGACGGCCAATGAGAAAGCTTCTATTAATCTTCCATCGGCGGGGACGACATCACCGGCTTCCAGCAAGACTACATCACCTGGGACCAGCTCTTGTGAAGGTAGTAACCGTATCTCCCCGTCTCGAATAACCTTAACCTGCCTTACAACCATCGATTTTAAAGCCTGAAGGGCCTGCTCGGCTCGGTATTCAGTCAAAAAACCTATTACAGCATTGATCAATATGACAGCAACTATAGCCCCTGCATCCAGCCTTTCTCCCATAATGATACTGATACAGGCAGCTAAAGCTAAGACGTAAACCATCGGACTTTTGAACTGCCTCAAAAGAAACTTCCACCAGGGAACCTTCTCCTCCTCAGCCAATTCGTTGGGTCCAAAAAATTGAAGCCGTCTGGCGGCTTCATCTTGTGACAAGCCTCTTGTATCCGACGAGTTAAGTTCTGCGAAAAGTTCCTCCTCCGAAAGGCAGTGAAAGTTTTTCAACTGACTGGCGCTATTCAACAAAGGTCCTCCCTCTTTATTAATATTCTACGCCCTTTCTGGCCAATACATTTTTTTGATAGGGATGTTTTATCTCCACCATCTCAGTAACTAAATCGGCTACTTCTATTATTTCCTTTGGAGCATATCTACCCGTCAAGACCACTTCAATTGAGGCAAGTTTCGCGCTGATTAAGTTTAGCACATCCGAAACCTTCAGCAAATCAAAATGGACTGCAACATTTATCTCGTCCAACACTACCAAATCGTATTTTGGATCGGTCAGACATCTCTCAGCTATCTCTAATCCCCGCCTGGCTTCTCTTAAATCGACTTCGGTATGTTCGCCTTTTTTAAAACATCTATCGCTACCGGTTCGAAAGAGCTCCACACCCGGAAGATAGCTCAATCCCTTAATTTCTCCATAAAATGGCCATCCCTTCATAAACTGAACCATGGCCACCTTTCCTTCATGACCCACGCAACGCACTATTAAACCCATGGCTGAAGTGGTCTTTCCCTTACCGTTTCCCGTATAAACATGAATTAAACCCTTTTCAAACAAAGACAAGAATATCGCCTCCATTGAAACAAATTTATGATAGGATTACAATGCCTTTTGCAAGGAGGTATGTCAATAGAGATGAAAAAAATCTTTCTCGTTAAAGGTGTCGTGCAGGGCGTTGGTTTCAGACCCTTTTGCTCAAAATTAGCCAAGGAGCTAAAGTTAGGAGGAAGCGTTCAAAATAACTCTTCGGGCGTCTTGATAGAACTGCACGGCGACAGAAAAAGCATAGAATTATTCGCAGAAAAGCTCCTGTATGAGGCTCCGCCTCTTGCGATGATTCAGTCAGTAGAGTCGATATACGAGGATGAAGCCTCGACAGATTCCGAGGATTTCATAATAAGAGAAAGCGAAAAACAGGATATTCAAAAGGTCCTTATACCTCCGGATATAGCCACTTGCGAAGATTGCCTAAAGGAAATGAGAGATCCTAATGACAAAAGATATAGATATCCCTTTATAAATTGCACGAATTGCGGTCCCAGGTACACAATAATAAAAGAGCTTCCCTACGACAGAACAAAAACTACTATGGCATGCTTTCCAATGTGCGACGAATGCCGTAAAGAGTACTCCGATGTCTCGAACAGGCGTTATCACGCACAACCAAATGCATGCCCCAATTGTGGACCAACTCTGTGGCTTTGCGATGCCAAAGGAGAAAAATTTGCTATAAACGACGATGCCGTTTTATTAGCGAGCAAATACCTGAGGGAAGGCAAGATATTGGCAATAAAAGGAATAGGCGGATATCATTTGGCCTGCGATCCTAGAAACGACAGAGCTGTTAAAGAACTTAGAATTCGCAAAAAAAGGCCTGACAAACCCTTTGCTTTAATGGCAAGAGATCTCAAAGCTGCAAAAAGTATAGTGCTGATAAACGAAAAAGCGATGAAATTACTGTTTTCTCCTCGAAGGCCAATTGTCGTATGTCCAAAAGGCAAAGACGACAATCTATCCAGATATGTAGCCCCAAATATAGATACCTATGGAATAATGTTGCCCTACACCCCAATTCATCATTTGCTCTTGGAGGAACAGGACCTTCTCATAATGACGAGTGCCAACATCTCCGACGAACCCTTAGTTGCAGGAAATAGAGAGGCTTTGAAAAAGCTAGGTTCGATAGCCGATTATTTTCTGATGCACAACAGGGATATTTACATGAAAATCGACGATTCTGTAATCGCCATGGCTGGAATGACCCCGATTTTTACCAGGAGAGCACGCGGATATGTTCCCCAGCCTTATATTTCAAAAAAAGCGCTTCCACCTATATTTGGTGCCGGCGGCGAAATGAAATCGACCTTCTCTGTAACACATGATCATTACATATTCACAAGCCAATATCTCGGAGATTTAAAGGACATATCAAGCATTGCTTTATATGAACATGTAATGGACATGTTCTTGTCTCTATACGAAATATCTCCTTCATATTTAGTATACGATAAACACCCACTATACTTATCGACTCGAATAGCAAGCAATAAGCTGTCAAGCCTAAAATGTAAACTGTCCGTGCAGCATCATCATGCCCACCTGGCAGCCTGTCTTTGGGACAACGATTTCTCGGGAGAGGCAATAGGATTGATGCTTGACGGCACAGGCTTTGGTGATGACGAAAGTATATGGGGTGGCGAGATTTTGATCGGCAGTGCAAAATCTTTCTCCAGGGCAGGACATCTTTTGCAGGCTCCCCTTCCCGGAGGCGACAAGGCAGTTTTAGAGCCCTGGCGTTTTGCCCTTTCTTTGTTGCTACAAACTTTCGAAAAAATGGAAGCCCTCCAAATTGCTCTCCAGCTTTGGCCAAAGGAACAGGACAAAATAAAGCTCATTGCTCAAAACGCTGATAAATATGTCAAAACTTCTTCGACAGGGAGGCTCTTCGACGCTGCAGCCTCTATATTGGGCCTACGAAATAAAGTATCTTATGATGCTCAGGCCGCGATCGAGCTCGAGGCTATAGCAAAGGGAAAGGAATGCGCCCCCTTCGAAACTATAGAAAAAGGAGATGTATTGCTTATTGACTGGCGTCCCGCAATTCGCTGGTTGATAGAAGGCATGAATAAAAAAAATAAAGCCCAGCTTGCAGCCGGGTTTCACGACGGACTCTCCAAGGTTTTAGTAAATGTCAGCACAAAACTTGCTGCGCAATCGGGAATACGACATATAGCACTATCGGGAGGAGTCTGGCAAAATAGGAGGCTTTTAAACGTAACTTGTGCTCTGCTAAAAGATGCAGGGTTAATACCCTTAACCCACAAAAGGACTTCGCCTAACGACGAATGCATATCGCTTGGCCAGGTCGCCGTTGGGATTGCTCATTGGCAGTAAAAAACAAAGGGCGACGGTTGTCGCCCTTTGTTTTTTGCCTCGGATTTGAAGGGGGATTCTTAAACACGTTTTACATGCGCTGCTTGAGGTCCCTTAGCCCCCTCAACAACTTCAAACTCTACCTTGTCACCCTCCTCAAGGGTTTTGAAACCCTTCATATCAATAGCTGAATAATGCACAAAGACGTCTTTACCATCCTCCGACGTAATGAAACCATAGCCCTTCGTTGCATTAAACCACTTGACAGTCCCTAACATTCTTTGCTCCTCCCAATTACAAAAATCAACCGCACTCAACGATGCGATGTTGTCATTAACTATAACAACATTTTGCAGTTCCGTCAATAAAAAGTTGCCCCTCAGAGCTAATAACTGATGTTTCAAGTACCAAAATTTGCTTTTTCATTAAAGCAGTCACCCTACTCCATCCAATAATTAGGCGCTTCCTTGGTTACCACTACATCGTGGGGGTGACTTTCCTTAACAGATGCAGCTGTAATTTTGATGAATCTCGCCTTCTCCTGTAAGGACTTTATATCTAAAGCCCCAACATAACCCATTCCTGCTTTTAATCCACCGACCAGCTGGTATATGAGCGCTGATAACGGACCTTTATAAGGCACCAAGCCTTCTATCCCCTCAGGAACCAGCTTTTCATCAGCAACTCCTTCCTGAAAATATCTGTCCCTGCTTTTTCCTTCTTTCATAGCTGCTAGAGAACCCATACCTCTATAACTTTTGAAAGACCTGCCGCGATAAATTACCTCTTCGCCAGGACTTTCCTCTGTCCCGGCGAATAGCGAGCCTATCATTACCACATCAGCTCCGGCAGCAATGGCTTTAGTGATATCACCAGAATATCTTACCCCTCCGTCGGCTATTACTTTAACGCCTTTGGGCCTTGCTATTTTCGAGGCATTCATAATTGCGGCTATTTGAGGTACACCTATTCCAGCTACAACACGAGTCGTGCAAATAGAACCAGGCCCCACTCCAACCTTGACTCCATCTGCACCTGCATCTATCAAGGCCTGCGTTCCCTCAGAAGTGGCGACGTTTCCCCCTATAACCGGCAGGTCGTTATATCTTTCCTTAAGTTTGCGAATCGTTTCGAGAACAAGCTTCGAGTGTCCATGGGCAGTATCGACAACTATTGCATCTACTCCTGCAGCAACCAGCTGCTCGGCCCTGGCTATTGCCTCGGGGCCGACGCCTATGGCAGCTGCTACACGCAATCTGCCCTTCGTGTCTTTAGACGCATTAGGAAATTCCTTTGCCTTGATTATATCCTTTATAGTTATGAGTCCCTTCAGATGACCTTCGCCGTCGACAATGGGTAATTTTTCCACCTTATGCTTCATTAAGATAGCCTTGGCATCTTCCAGCGTGGTCCCGATATGTGACACTATTAAATTTTCCTTGGTCATCACGTCCTTTATGGACTGATCGTAATCTGTAATAAAGCGCAGGTCCCTATTGGTGATTATTCCAACGAGCTTCATTTCGGCATCGACAATTGGCACGCCGGAAATATGGTAGTGTTCCATTAAAGCAACGGCGTCACGAAGGGTATCTTCCGGGTGCAAATAAAAAGGGTCAACTATTACGCCCGACTCGGAACGCTTTACCTTGTCGACCTCCTCAGCCTGGGCTTCAGGCGTCATGTTTCGATGTATTACGCCAATGCCGCCCTCTCTCGCTATTGCAATGGCTAAACGGCCATCGGTTACTGTATCCATGGCAGCGCTACATATGGGAATATTAAGTCCTATCTGAGAAGTAAAGAAGCTTTTTACGCAAACTTGGGAAGGTATTACCTCGCTGTAGCTTGGTTCAAGTAAGACATCATCGAAGGTAAAGCCCTCGTATTCGACAAATCTTTCAGAAAGATCCATCGTTATAATCCTCCTTTAATTTTAATCTACTAATCTTGATATGACTTCCTCTTTGCCCAAGACTTCCATGATCAGCGGCAGAGGGGGACCCGAAATTTTACCTGTTACAAAAATTCGCAACGGATGAAAAAATTCCCTAGCTTTCAAACCAAGCCTTTTCTGAAAAGCCCTGAGCATATCCTCGATTTTAGCTTTATTCCAGTCACCTAATTTAGAAAGTTCCGCTTTTAAATCCCTCATCCAGGGAGGAACTGCTTCATGAACTTGAGGCCTTAGAAACAACCAATTTAGGCTTTCTAGCAGTTCAACTATGGTGGCTTGACCCGATAAAGCTTCAGGGAGCAGCAAAGTCAGCTCCTCGGTAGTAATCCTAACGGGCAAGCCGTCCTCACTGGCCTTTTTTACGATTACATCTGCCAGCCACTTCAAATCCTTTCTTTTGATGGCTTCACTCCCCCACCATCTCAATCTTTCCTCGTCATGTATTGGAGAAGATTTCGATATTGAGGAAAGTTCAAATCGCTTAGCCATTTCATTAAGGTCAAACAGAAAATCCTCGCCTTCAACCGCCCAACTTAATGTTGCTAAATAAGCCCTCACCGCTTCCGGGAGATAGCCCCTTTGCCTAAGATCGTCGATGCTTTCGGCTCCCTCCCTTTTGCTCAATTTCCTGCCTTCTCTGGAGAGTATCATTGGAATGTGAGCAAAGGATGGAGGTTGCCACGAAAGGGCCTCAAACACGAGCAGTTGTCTTGTTGTATTCGGAAGGTGCTCGTCACCCCTAATTACATGGGTTATCTCCATAAAATGGTCGTCTACCACTGCGGCAAAAAGATAGGTGGGAATTCCATCGGAACGCATCACGATGAAATCTCCAACTTCGCTATAAGACAGAGCATAAGTACCATGAACTTCATCGTGAAATTCTATTCTTCCATCCCTCTGCTGGACCTTGAAACGCCATGAGGGAACTCTCCCCTCCCTTTCTAGTTTCTTTCGATCCTCTTCGGTAAGATTTCTGCATTTTCCGGAATACCTCGGGGGCATGCCCCTGGAAAGCTGCGCTTTTCTTTCAGCTTCAAGCTCTTCTGGCGTACAATAACAGGGATATACGCAGTCGGTTTCTTCAAGTTTTTTTAAAATTTTAAGGTATAAAGGCAACCTTTCGCTCTGTCTGTATGGGAGGTGGGCTCCCCCCACGTCCGGACCTTCGTCCCATTCCAATCCCAACCACTTTAAATCTCTTTTTATTGAGTCTTCAAATTCAGGCGAAGAGCGGTCTCTGTCTGTATCTTCGATACGAAGCACAAATTTTCCATTCCATTTTTTGGCCCAAAGCCAATTAAATAGAGCTGTCCTTGCACCACCTATATGCAAATTCCCGGTAGGCGATGGGGCAAAACGTGTTTTGACGCTCATTACGCGAATGCTCCTTTCTGTTCTTTGGTTACTACTCCGGCAAGTGAAGAACCTCCATTCTTAATTTCGCAACACCTATACGGGTTATGCCCAACAGTTCAGCGGCAAGCCTGGACACATCTATTATGCCGCTTTTAGCGCAACGATCGTTAATCCTTACAATTATGCTCTTGTTGTTCTTCGGGTTATGAAGTTTCACTATGCTATTGAAGGGAAGATCATTTGAGGCAGCAGTCAGCTTCCAGTTATAAAAAATTTCTCCGTTGGCTGTTTTGTTTCCTTCCCACTTTGGGCCTCCATACCATGTAACCGTAACATAATCTTTATATATAGCTGTATCGTGCAAACCATAAAGAGCTTCGTAAACATTTGACAGCCAGATCCCTGCTAACAACTGTGGAGTGCTCTTGTGATATTCAGCGATATCGGAAGTTACGACAAAGATGTCCTTCCCGTTTTTGGAAGATATGACAAAAACATCCTCATCGAGCTTGTTTATTTTAAAGTACAAACCTTTATTGTTTCTTTCGAAGAGTTTTTGGAGCTTCTCGTTGGACGAATATATCATATCAGCCATTTCTGCGGGCGCAGAGGCAACTAACTTTCCATTAACGTATAATTTAACGGAGGTCCCCGCATTACTGACCCATGTGTAGGGGTTTAGGGCAATGGCTCTTTTTGGCAACAGGAGGGAGCACAAAATGAGCAAGGCCAATAAAAGAGATCTTTTAGTCAACACCTTTACCACTCCATCGCCCCCCTCATCGCAGCTACGGCATGACAACGCATGCAACGAGCTGTTCCTACGGCGCCCACTCCTTCACCAGACTTTATCTTCAAATTTACAATATCGCTGCGCCTACAAGTCAAAACTGACAAAGCCTTTTCGAGATTGGTTTTAAAAGTATCGACATAACATCCGAGTTTAGGCAGCTGTGCTTCCAATGTCACATCCAGAGAAATCAGGATCCAAGCTTTTTCGAACAATAGGTGTGCTATTTCCTCGAGAATTAGAAGGCTATTAGCGTTTTTGTACCGCTCATCGGAAGAAGGGTATAGACTCCCCAAATCCGGCTCTCCGGCAGCTCCCAACAAAGCATCGGCCACTGCATGAGAAATTACGTCGCCATCGGAGTGACCATCCAACCCTAGAGGAGCACTGGGAATGAATTCCCCTGCAAGAATGAGTTTTCTCCAGGGACGTAAAGGATGAATATCAAAGCCGTGGCCAACCTTAAGGGGGCTCATGCCCTCAACAATGTTATGACAAAGCTTGAAATCGCTTTCGTAAGTTATCTTCACGTTGCTCGGCTCGCCTTCGACAAAATTTATGTGACGTCCTGCCTTTATCCACGCTTCTGCTTCGTCAAATACGCCATCTCCTACCATCTCCATGACCGAGATCAACTCCCTTCTTGAAAAAGCCTGAGGTGTCTGTGTACACCAGAGGTTCTCTCTAGAGACTGGCACGATTTCTCCTCCTTCGGAAACCCTCTTTAACGAATCCCTTATGGGAATTAAGGGGATAACACCGGCTTCCGGAGATAGGGCCGATATAACTTTTTTGACTAAATTTGACGAAGCTAGGGGACGAGCTGCATCGTGAACGAGAACGTAATCGCCGTCGGAAACTTTGACGCCTAAAATTGAAGACATGGCCCTTGTATCGCCGCCATTTATGGCCTTAAAAGGCATCTTATGAGCTTGTAAAACCTCTACATGAAAAGAAAAATCATAGTCCTTTGGAAAAACTACGACCACCTCACAAATGAGGTTCATGTCGTAAAGTTTTCTCGCCAGCTTAACACCCCATACCCACAGAGGAATGCCTCCCAAAAGCCTAAATTGCTTAAAAGGGGTGTTCATCCTGGCACCTTTTCCGGCAGCTAGTATCACGAAAGAGCAGTTTTTCAAACTCATCAGCTCGTCACTCGTCTCACTCTGCCGAATATCATTCTCCCGGCAGAGGTTTGTAATAATGACGTTATAACTACCTCAACCCTTTTTCCAATATATTTTTCTCCATCTTCTACTACCAACATCGTTCCGTCGGTGAGATAAGCCACTCCCTGATTGGGCTCTTTTCCTTCTTTAATAACATCTACCTCAAGAGTTTCTCCTGGTATCAAAACCGGTTTAAGCGCATTGGCTAGATCATTAACATTTAAAACGTCAAGTCCCTGTATGCTTGCAATTTTGTTCAAATTATAATCAGTAGTAATTATCTTTGCCTTCAATTTTTTGGCCAGCTCGATCAAACCCTCATCGACAGTATCAACTTTCAGCTCTTTTAAAGGCTGTTCCAATATTTCGAGCTTGAAGTTGGGCAATTTTTGGAGTTCCTCGACAACTTCCATTCCCCTTCTCCCCTTTGCCCTCCTTAACGGATCCGTCGAATCTGCAATTGCTTGGAGTTCCAACAAAACAAACCCGGGAATGCACATAACGCCTTCTATAAATCCGACTTTTGCTATATCCAATATTCTGCCATCTATTAACGCGCTCGTATCAAGCAATTTAATGCTGTCATGGTCAAACTCCTCGCGCATTTTTTTGCCCTTTAAATGAAGCCTGTCCCTTAGAAGTTCAAAGGACGACCACATGCTGATGATTTCATCTTTTCTTTTTAAAAAGAGGATCAAACCCACATAACCTAATACTACATTCAAGAGAATTGCCAAATAAAATCCCAAATTCGGGATTGAAGATAGGGGCATGGCCAATAGATTTGCTACAATCAAACCTATAATTAAGCCTAAGATTGCAACGAACAAATCCTGCCATGCGAAAGTCTGCAAAGATCTTTCGAATATGATACCAATTCGGGCAATTCCTCGAACGAACAGGGGGGCAAGCAAATAGCCCAGAAGAGCGGGAATCATTATAACAAACCCCCACATCGCCATGCCCCAAATCCACGCACTTGTTGGCCACCACGAACTGGATGATAGATATTGTGCCAGTTGATATCCTGCTATGACGCCTAATATGCTGAGAATAGTTCTAGCTATTATGTTGACAAGTCGTCCCATGCCTTCTTGCATATAAACGTACCTCCTCTTACTGTCTGCCTTCGCCTCTTTTGATGTATGTCCTTGCTTCAAGGGCGGCGTGCAGGGTCGTCCTATCAGCGAAACTTACACTACCACCGACAGGTAGGCCATACGATAATCTGCTAACTGTTACGGGCAGGGGCTCCATGATCTTAGATATCAAATTCATTGTTAACTCTCCTTCGACCTTGGGACTAAAGGCTAATATGACCTCCTTAACCTCTTCTTCAGAAACCCTTTTCACCAAGCGCTCTAAAACTTGAGGGACTATTTCCTCATCGTCTAAAGGAGAATATAGCGATCCCAATACGAAGTAAAGTCCGTTATATATGCCCGCCTGTTCGATTGTAATGAGATCCTCGACCGATTCTACGATACATATGGTCGACTTATCCCTGAAGGGATCACAACATATAGAACATGGGTCCTCATCAGTTATATTGCCACACCTGCTGCAGGGATGGAGTAAGGAATTGCATTTTGCAATACACTCAGCCAATGATTCAGAAAAGCTTTTGGGCTGCTGTAATAAAAATAGCACCATCCTCCTCGCGCTTTTCTCGCCAATTCCGGGAAATCTCTCAAATAGACGTATTAAATCCTCCAATGCCTTTGCCAAAGCCAATTAGGTCACCTGCTTCACAAAAACTACATGAGCCCCGGCATGCCAAAACCTGCGCCAAACTTGCTGAGTCTTTCGTTAGCCAACTCCTTGCTCTTTCGTTGAGCGTCATTAATGGCCGCCAATATCAAATCTTCCAGCATCTCTACGTCTTCGGGATCGACGACATCCGGTTCGATGGATATGGAAAGGAAATCGCCCTGTCCGTTGCACTTTACCTTTACCACTCCTCCACCGCTTTCGCCTTCGACAACTTCCTTCGCGAGTTCCTCTTGAATCTTCATCATCTGTGCTTGCATTTTCTGAGCCTGTTTCATGATTTTGTCCATATTCATAACTAATTACCTCCTTTAAGTTCTCTTTTTTTCATCCAACTTTTCGTGACAAAGCGTTCTTGTCTTTCTCTTTCATTTAAGTAAAAAACTATCTGCCGTCTTTCCGCTTCAAGCTGTGGTATTAGGTTTTGTTCCATAGTGTTTATCTTCAAAAGCGTTTTTTTTAACTCCCTCTCAAGCGATCTCAATTTTACATGTAAATTTATATACTCCCAAAGCAGTTCTTTGGCCTCCGCCAGATCTTGTATCAATAAATCCACATAAAGGGAAAATAACATGGGATCGTAAAGTTGTGAAGTTGCCGGGAACCCGCCACTGGGGAAAAACGAAGGGTATTTGCATCCCATCGCTTGATTAATGCTCCTATCAACCTTATTTAAGGGTATGCTTATTCCAAGGAGCGATATGGAAGCCTCTCCATCGTGCAATCTGGCCAATGCATAGGAAGAATATATTTTTGCACAACTTTTTAAAAATGTCTCCCTTACCTCTCTGAATTTCTTCCTGTCGCTTTCAATCATTTGCAAAAGGGCATCCCTTTTTTTCTCAAGGATCTCCTTCCCTTTTTTCATTGATGAAATGGTTCGTTTAAGCTCTAACAATTGATCCCTGGTCGGCGGCCTTCGGCTCATGCCTTTGTTCCCCTTTTAAGCATCACTTCATCTATGAGATTTACAGGCAATCGATGAAGTTCGTCTTTGGGTAAAGTCAAGAGACAATTCCATGCATGTTCCAATGTTTCATCTAGGCTTCGACGTCTCTCCCCTTGATTTACAAATTCAGATTCAAATTTCTCTCCGAAACTTAAATACGACATCTCCGTAGGCGTGAGTCCCTCTTCGCCAATAATGGTTTTTAGTCTGACAAGATCCTTAAAATGCCCATATGCTGCATAGAGCTGGTCGGATAGGGCGCGATGTTCCGGAACGGTCGAGCCCTCCCCTATACCCTTGTTCATTAACCTGCTCAAACTAGATAATACATCTATGGGAGGATATATCCCCTTGCCGTGAAGTTCTCTGTCCATGACGATTTGCCCTTCGGTTATATATCCTGTCAAATCCGGTACGGGGTGGGTCAAATCATCATCTGGCATTGTAACGATAGGTATTTGTGTAATGCTGCCTTTGATGCCTGATATACAACCTGCTCGCTCGTAAATGCTTGCTAAATCAGAATACATATAAGAAGGAAATCCCCTACGTCCCGGTATTTCTTCTCGTGCTGAACTTATCTCCCTTAGGGCTTCACAATAATGTAACATATCGGTCAGAACTACAAGGACATCGTATCCCTTCTCAAAAGCAAAATACTCTGCCACTGTCAAGGCCATTCTGGGGGTTAATATCCTCTCAATTGAAGGATCTCCCGCCAGATTAAAGAAAAACACGCCTCTATATATGGAGCCGCTCTCACGAAAGGCTTCCCTAAAATAAGATGCTTCTCTTTGCGTTATGCCCAAAGCAGCAAATACTACCATAAATGGCGACGAATCCGCAGAGGTCGCAGGCGTTCGAGCGTACTTTACTATCTGGGCCGCTAATTTATCGGCTGGTAATCCGCTCCCCGTAAAAATGGGAAGTTTTTGCCCTTTAACTAAGGTATTCATCAAATCAATTGTCGATATCCCAGTCTCGATAAATTCATGGGGGCTTTTGCGACGCCAAGGATTTATAGCATTGCCCTGGATCGGGGCCCATTTTTCGATACATGATATAGGGCCTTCTCCATCTATAGGCATTGCTCTGCCGTTTAACATGCGCCCCTGAAGAGCTATACCTAAAGGAATCTTTACGACATCTCTTTCTAGCCATACTACCGTATTATTTGGTGCTAGCCCCATCGTTTCGCCAAAGACCTGGATGACGCATAAGTCATCGACAATTTGCAGTATTTGACCGTAATCTTCTCCAAAGTTGGACTCTATCTTTACTATTTCCCCTATACCGCCTCTCGCAACCTTGCTCACAAAAAGAAGGGGCCCTGCTATCTTTTCAATGGTCTTGTAGCCTTCTTTTAAAAGCTTCATCGTCACTACACCCTTCATCTATATAAGATCTGATAGCTCCTCTTTCAGCTTTGTAATATATGAAATCAAGCTGGTTTCGTAATCTTCAGCATTTTGAGATCTTAATTTCATTAAGTCCGCAACAAAAGCAAATTGAGAATCTATCTGTTCGAACAACGCCCCGCTATTAAGAGCCCATCTTATCTCTTCATCTAACAACTTTAAAGTGTTTAACATAACAAGCTGCCTGTTAGGATCGCAATAGGCGTCGTTCGAATCAAAGGCGTTCTGCTGCAGATAGAATATGTTTATCAGCTCCGACAATTTAAGTATCCACTTTTCCTCCTCGGTAAGCCCGTCTCTGCCCACGATCTGAACCATCTCCTGCAAAGACTTGCCGTCATGTAATATATTGAGAGCAAATTCTCGCAAGGGCACCCAATTTTCGGATATTTCCCTTGTAAAATAACGATCTAGGTTCTCGTGATATAAAGAGTAACTTTGAGCCCAATTGATGGATGGAAAATGCCTTTTTGTAGCCAGCCCCTTATCCAGAGCCCAGAAACACCCTGAAAGGCGTAACCCTGATTGCGTAACAGGCTCGGAAAAGTCGCCTCCCGGGGGTGATATAGCGTTTATGACGGATATTGAACCGTTGCGCTGAGGGCTGCCAAGGGGCACCACATTTCCGGCACGTTCATAGTAACGGGCCAACCTAGAGGCTAAATAGGCGGGATATCCCTCTTCTCCCGGCATTTCTTCAAGTCGGCCTGAAATTTCTCTCAACGCTTCAGCCCACCTGCTGATGGAATCCGCGATAATTGCCACATTGTATCCCATATCGCGATAATATTCGGCGATTGTCATTCCCAGGTATATACTCGCCTCCCTTGCGGCAACTGGCATATTGGACGTATTTGCGATCAGTATCATTCTGTCCATCAGTGGGATTCCCCTGCGTACATCCGTTAACGAAGGGAACTCCTCTAGAACTTCCGTCATCTCGTTACCGCGTTCCCCACAGCCAATGTAAATCACTATGTCCGCATTGGCCCATCTTGCTATGGATTGCTGTGTAACTGTTTTGCCTGTCCCAAATCCACCAGGAATCACAGCTGTTCCCCCCAAAGCGAGAGGAAAAAAAACGTCCAATATGCGAGTCCCCGTCAAGAACGGCTTGTCTAAATCGAGTTTTCTGCCGACATTTCGGGGTGTTCTTATATTCCACCGCTGAGACATCTTAACTGTCGTTTCACCGATTTTACATATTACATCGTCCACAACATACTCGCCCTTCGGTGCTATCCAACTGATCGTGCTGTTTTTGCCCCTAAAAGCCAAGGGGGCCATTATAAAATGTTTAATGCCCTTTTCTTCAACTTCTCCCAATATATCCCCTGGTCCAACGTCATCTCCCCTCTGCAGGCGGGGTATAAAATACCACTTTTCGCTGTCGTCTACGGCATCGATATGCGTGCCTCTGGATATATAGGGCGACTTTTTGCCAAGCCTTTCAAGAGGACGTCCTATGCCGTCTAATACCTGTCCCAATAACCCGGGGCCTAACTTCATAGATAACAACTCTCCGGTAAATATCGTATGGTCGCCAATTTGAAGGCCCGTAGTATCCTCATATACTTGAATATCAGCGACATCCCTTCTGACGCGTACCACTTCGCCAAGCAACCTTTCGCTGCCTACATACACAACTTCATATATGGAGGTATTGGGAAAACACGTAGATGTGACGACTGAACCGGAAATTCCCTTAATATATCCCCTATTGTCCTGCAACTAGGCTCTCCCCTTCTCGTAATAACGTAGGAAATTTTACCCATGCAGGAGCAACTGAGCGTTCTGCTAAGATTCGAAGCCTTAGTGGCATTCTGGCAAACCAATCTTCCTCCACGACGATCACAGCGAGATTCTCCGACATGAGTTCTTTCCATATCAAATACACATCATTGGGATTCTCGCATATTACGGATCTGAAACCGAATAATCTCCATAGATCAGTAAAGATCTCCTTGCCCAAGGCGATTACTTCGAATTCATCGGTTATATCTTTCATAATAATAAAATTCCTCCCAAAAAGATCACTTTACAGGGATTAGCCGGCCTATGATTTCATCTGGATGTAAACCAAAGGCAATTCCTATGGCAATCATATTTAAGTTGCTCCACTCCGCCAAAGCTTTTGCAATATATCCAAAAGGAACTTCGAAACCGAGAGGATCCCTGCGAAAAAGCGATACTTGCCATATCCAAAATTCCTTTTGGAGATGCCATTGAAATTCGTGAAACGTCATAAAAGCTCCTTTGCTTATTGCCCTTCGCCATGGAGTGCCCTGTACGGCTTCAGTTATAACTTTAGCCTTTGACAAAACTTTATCGTCAATCCACGCTCCTCCTGGCAAATATCCTACGCGAGTTTCTTTCGTCTGTATCCCGGATCTTTCATGGATCCAAAGATTTAAGTTCCAAAGATCAACTAGCCTTCCCAAAAATTCTTTAGCTATTGCACCGTTTTTATTTTGATATTTAGAAATAACGTCCTGATGGTATTTCAGATGATTTAATAGCAGTACTCTTTCGGCCTTAACCAAGTTTCCCGTACTCTGCAAAGCTACCATAGCCTCATCTAATATCATCCCATAGGGATCACCATACAAATAAATCCATTTTCTGGCTGAGCTAATGTCATCTGCCTCCCAAACGTTCTTGAAAAAATCCCTTGAAAGATTCCCATATAAATGCCATAGGTATTCCTCCGACTGACCGCTCCTATCGCTAGCAAATCGTCTTAAAATTATGCGAAAGTTATGGAGATCTCCCCTGCTTAATACCACAGACATCAATTCATGAGGTTCTCCTTCTGCTTTTAAATGAGCTGATCTTAAACGCTTTGTTATCTCGAACATTATTGCAAGCTCGATCTTGCGCAAGGGCGAAAAAAGCGAAGAAAGTATCTGGGAACGGTAACTTTCGCTGTAACGGCCCTCTAAAAATTCTGATTCCAAAGCTTTAAAGTCGCCTCGAGCTAGGGCGCACAGCTCATCCCATTTATAAAATCTGGCCGCCCTCGCTCTGAGGGCGGCACATAAGTAGCTATAATTTTCGCTATGCCCTCTCAATCTCCTCCAGAAGAGGAGACATGATCTCCCCAATCCTTTGTCGGACGAGGGGTGTGAGTTTTCCAAATCGACTTTTGATTGTATTTTCGACAATTCTTTCACCTTTTTCGTCGACCACTATGGGCCCTCCCCAAAAGTCGGAGTTGCCAGCGAATACTATGCTGTAAAATTTCGACAAACCTTTGGCTATCTCTTCTTCCTCCCGAGAGAGTTGAACCGTAATCTTATCGTCTGATATTGCTTCAACCGCTTCGTCGATGAGGGTTTTTAGCATCTTGGCATAATGTGATTGTTCTTTTCTGGCATCTTCCGTCCTTTGTTTGACCCTCTCTTCGATGGAACAAAAAAGTGCGTTTGCTTCTTTATTTATTATATCCTTTCCCAACTTAATTGCCTTAAGCCGAAAGAGGGTCAAACGCTCCTGTATTATCTTTGAATGAAGCTTTTCTATCTCACCCATTTGCCTTTCAAGTTCCAACATTTTAGAGGCAGCTATATCGGCCAATTCTTCCTCTATCCGTCGCTTATAGTCCTTTATGCGTTCATCATATTCCCTTTTTAGGTTTTCCTTAAATTTATTGAGTTCATTTAAATCCATGGACGGCCTCTTCGGTTCTTATCCTAATTGCAATATCAGCATTATAGCTACAACAAAACCTAATATTACCATAGTTTCTGGAATGGCCTCAAGTATTATCATTATGGCAGACGTTTCGGGCTTCTCCGCAACTGTCGCAGCGCCGGCACTTCCTATTTTCGCCTGAGCGTAAGCTGTAGCTAAGGCCGGAATCCCCACTGCCAACGCGGCAGCCAGCCCTATTAAGGCTTTCTCCAAGCGGTTCCCCTCCTTCGCTTAATAGGTTTATATTGTTTACCTTTGCCTTCGTAAAATTTACCAAAAAACTCGACATAATGTAAACGGGCCGAGTGCAATACCGATCCAGCTATAGCTATTATTAAATTAAGCAAGTGTATCAGGACGGCCAATAAAATTCCAAAAAAAGTCACTCCCAACACATCCACGAACTTTGTCGCTACCATAGCCAATATGGCAGAAGATAAACCTATAGCCGCAATTCTTATGTAACTTAATACGTTACCCACAGAACCAATGGTTTCCACAAATCCCGATAGATTTCCTCCTTTAATCAATAATGCAAGGCCGGTCACCAAAAGTGCAACGACAAAAGGTATCAGGTTGAGTTCAATTAAATTAAAGTAACCGACTACAAACAATACAATCCCCAGCAGCGTAAACAACGTTCCCAATCGCTCATATGTATGATGTTTGTTCTTGTATTTGACTCCTTCATATGCCCCCAAGGCCAAACCTAAGATAACGTGCGCAACACCCAAAGAAACGGTAAAACCCATGACAGGAATAATGCCATGCGTTCTCTCAACCCATAGAGGTTCCATATGAAATAACCTGTGGCCAAGATCACCAAAAAATTCCCCATATAGGAATCCCCATATAATGCTCATTACCGATATGTTTATAAGTATCTGCGAAACGCCTTTAAGGATCGGATTTTTCCGCCTGAATGCCTTTAAGCTAAACAAGCCGATAAGGAGAAAAATCAAGCCATAGCCAATATCGCCAATCATGCAACCGGCAAAAAGAGGAAAAAATATGGCTATAAAGGCAGTAGGATCCGTACTTTTATAGCCCGGCATGGGCATTAATTTTAGAAACAATTCAAATGGTTTAGCCCATCTTGGATTGTCCAGCAAAATGGGCACTTTAGGCCATTCGCGCGGCTCGGGTGATCTCCATGTAATTAAAACTCTCTCTCCAAACCTATTTTTCAGCGATGATTTTACCTTCTCAAACTCCGACGACGGTATCCATCCCGTCAAGGTAAAAATTTCCCCTTCGCTCGATAGTTTCTTTTCTAAAATTAAAGACTCCAACCTGTCATCAATTAATATATATAAAGCCGCTAAACGGGGACCCCACTCTTCTTTCGTCGAATCCAGCGTCTTCTTCGCTCGCTCCAACCTCTCCGGCAACCACTTAAGTTCCATTTGGGCCGCCATGGGGGATTCTATGGTAGACTCACCCGCAACTGTCTTGGGCATAGTGTAGGAAATACATCCAAACTCGTCCATAATTTCATGAACAGCAGAGATTTTATCCTGATCCACACTAAGGGCCATTATAGAGATGTTTTCTCCCTGGGAAAGCAACTTGTGGTTAACATAAGGCCTTTCCACAACAGGAGTCGCGGAACGAATTTTCCTTTCAAGCTTTTTCAGTAACCCGCTTATCTTGTCAGTTTCTACCAGCCAAAAGGATATTGCTTTCCCCCTTTTTTTCTCCTCAGTAAAAAAGTTATAGAAATGGTTAGCTATATAATGAACCTGCTTTAGGGCAAAAATTGATTCCTCCAATGCCTTTATCTCGTGAGCCATTTCGGATAGGCGCCCCTTAAATTCCACCAGACTTTTTTCTATTTCGTCTAAGGCTGCCATATCATCTAGATGAACAGCATTCCCTAAAGATTCCACGAGATCCTGGGGCAGGCTACTCCAATCGTTCCAACTAAGATCTTCTAAAAGGCCCAATATGCCAGCCCGCAAAAATTTCATCTTTTCGACCATTGGTTCATCGGCTATTTGCCTGTATTCGACGGCCTCTTCGATTTCCACATGGAAAACCCCAAGGTCACGAATATGCTCTATTAAATCTTTACTATCCTTTTGCAGGCCTATTATCTTGAGATGGATCATTTCCGCTATCAAACTTCATCCATACCCCTTTTCCAATCCTCAATATTGCCTTCCTCTTCGCTTCCCCTGTCGAGGTTTGGCCATAAATCCTGCGATATTTCCGATATAATGGCATCTATTAGGCCGGGCTTATCTATTTTACCCGTCATATCCTTTGCTAGATCCTGATATTTTGTTTCCAGCTCGTGAGCCTGAAGCAAAAGAGTCTCCTCTTCTTTTTTGAGCTCTTGTTTGAAGAGCTCCATCCTCTTCACATACATTTCCTGAATTTGCCTTAAGGTTTCCTCTCTCGTTTTGTTCGCTTCGGCTATCCTCTGCTTATATTCAATTTCCAGTAAATTTTTGAAGGACTCCAACTCTTCAGTTAAATCATCATAGATTCCGTCTGTTTCCCCATCCTTATTGTTCACCCAAAACTCCTCCTTCCATGAGAAACTCACAGAAAGCACTTCTGTCTATTATCCCAATATATTTCCCATCCTTTGCCACGGGAAGCCTTTTGATCCTTTTTCGAATCATCAAATCCGCAACGCTCATCAAACTCGCAGAAGGGTCTACGCTTATGACTTCTCTTGTCATGAATTCTTCGACTCTTCTCAGGCCGATATCATGTATCTTGTCAAAAAGGGATAATTCCCCATTATTGCTTAAAAATGTCGATGAGGTAATGGTTTCAAGATAGGTTGGGAGTGCCGCTTTCAGGATGTCGCTTTCGGAAATGAAGCCAACTAAATACCAATTCCCTTCTACAACTGGCACGCCTGTAACTTTATGAATATAAAACATTTTCACGGCATCTATAACCAAATCGTCTTTCGACAAAACCGTTAGATCTTTTTGCATCACCTCTTGAGCTTTTATGGCCATTAATCCATCCTCCTATTGCACAACCCCAACTTTGTCAAAAAAACCAATACCACGAACAGGGGCAATCTCATTATGCGCTTTAGCCTCCACGGTTCCTGTATCGTCCGGTACAACCACTCTAAGCCCAATCTTTGCCAGGCAACAGGAGCTCTCTTTAAGCGTCCCGAGATCACGTCAAAACTTCCACCCACCCCTATTGCAATTACACCCTTTAAATGCTTCAAGTTTCGATAGATCCATATTTCCTGCTTAGGCACCCCAAGGCCAACGAAAAGTATCTTGGCCCCGCTTTCGTTGATCAATTTACAAATATCAGAATCCCTCTCCTCGGAAAAGTAGCCATGATGAAAACCTGCTATTTTTAGGTTTGGGTAGCTTTCGTTGAGGCGCGCCGAGGCCTTTTCGACCACATCTTTGCTACCCCCAAGTAAGAATATAGACATACCCCTGTTTTCTGCCATTTCACACAAATTGTTCATAAAATCGATGCCGGCTATTCGTTGCTGTATTCTCACGCCCAATAACTTAAAGGCCCACACTAACCCCATTCCATCCGGTAAAGACAAATCGGCGGATTTTACAGCTTCTCTAAGCTCAAAATCATACCTCGATCTTTCGGCAACTAAAGCATTGGGGGTGACGATCATGTAACTTTTATCATCTTCTTGACTTGCCCAGAATATCACTTTATTTAAGACATAATCCAAAGAGACGTTATCGACGAATATACCCCATAAAGATGGTCTGCGCTGATCCTTGGGTGCAGCATTTTTTGCAACATAAATCAGAAATACCACTATTCCTGCCGCAAGAGCGGTCATTGATATTTTCAACCCCCATGGCGATGGGACAAGCTGAAACAAAGCCACCGAGGTCCCTATGGTCATACAAAAAGCCGCGACCAACCTAACAGCCTGGGGGTGATCTATGCCTCGAGACACTAATTTCTCATAAAGAGAGACATTTCTCCAGCGGGCACTATCGGCAAAAGTCTTTCCAACAAAACCGAGAGAGGCTTCCATTAGCGGCAATGCAAATAGCGACAGAGGCAACAAAATAGTCGCAAAAGTAACGCCCTTACTAACCCCTATGAGGGACGTACCGGCAATTAGGGTAGACCAAAAATACACCAACGGATCGCCTAACCTCCGATAAGTATGGCCAATCCTGCTCCAAAATATAAGACAGAGCGATATCCCAGCAAAGGAAATCCACATAGAATCTTTTAAACCTTGGTCCAAAAAGAAACTGACACCCCATAAAAGCACCCACGTTATGGCCATCAGGTGCCCGGATAACCCCGATATTTCATCGACCTCTGACAAAAAAGTCTGGCATAATAGCAACCAAGTCGCCGTAGCAATTATTGCCACACCTGAAGACAGATAGTAAAAATTCTCATTGCCCAAAGTTATGAATTGTATTCGCGGCCCCACAAGAGCAAATGCTATAGCCAAGGCAATCCTCAAAAAAGGCCAAAACGGTGAAGAATACAACCTTTCCGCTGTAGCCACAACGGCGAAAATAATCCCAAAAGCCATTATAATGGAGGAGGTTTTTGTCCCAATTACAAGGGACAATAAAGACATGCTGGCAATCATAAGCATATCTCTTGTATAATCCCATTGGTCAGTCGTCAATCGTCTTTTTGTGATTTTTTCAAAGATCAAGCAAGCCAAAGCCGTAACTGCGATCAAGAGGTAATCTGTGTCCATCTGAGATACACTCCTCCTTCGATTGGTTTGTTTATTAATTTTATCATGAAAGGGTCGGTGTATAGAATGAAGTTAAAGAAAAAAACAATTTCTTCAATATTTAGAAGTTTTTTAAAGATTTGTCTTGCCTGCTCGATAATAACCCTTATTTTGCCCTTCAATCGAGCCTACGGTTCATCGGTAGAAAAACTTGCGACGGCCTTCACTAAAGAACTTACTCCAGAGCAAGCTATTATAATCGTCGACAACCCACCGACAGATGACGGATATGTGGGTCATTTGTATGTAAACTTAAAGGGGGCAGTTTTAGAAGGTTTAAGGATCGATGAAATATCACTCGAAGCAAAGGACGTATACTTTAACCCTCCAGCAAAATGGGATGAAAAACTGCGCCCCCAAAAAGTAGCAGAAGTATCATTTGAAGCCCGATTGCTTGAGGACGACATTAATAAAGCTTTAAAAGAATACGAACTAAAGGACAAAAAATGGAGCAACTTCAAGTTCGATTTGAGAGATGGCCAGATTGTCGCCATTGCCGTCTATGAGCAACCCCTGCTTCTTTTTAAACTCAACGTGCTGGTCAAGCTATCGGGTAAACTGGAAGTAGTCGATAAAGATAAGATATATTTGGTAGATTACAAACTTTACGCTGACGGCTTCCGACTTCCCGAACAGGCGACACGAGATCTCGTTGAAAATGTACAACCACTTCTTGACTTCAGTGAGTTTATGTTTCCCGTTAAACTGGACTCTGTCTATAATGACGAAGAAGCTCTATTTATACGCACTAAAGAAAAACCTGAACCATTTGACAGCGCCCACCAATGGACTTACTCCTTAGCTAGCGAAAGTGTCGTATCTCGGTAAGTCCTTTCATATAAGGCACCAATGCATCGGGGATTTTGATCGATCCATCGGCCTGCTGATAATTTTCCATTATCGCTATGAGACACCTGCCAACGGCTATGCCTGAGCCATTTAAGGTGTGAACGAAGCGTGTTCCCTTCGCACCCCGAGGTTTATAACGCGTATTCATGCGTCTGGCTTGAAAGTCTTCGCAATTACTGCAAGAACTGATTTCCCTGTATGTATTTTGAGAGGGCAACCATACCTCCAGGTCATAGGTCTTGCTGGCAGCAAATCCCATATCGCCGGTACACAAACATACGACGCGATAGGGAAGTCCTAGTCTTTTCAACACCTCTTCTGCATTTTGAGTGAGCTTCTCCAATTCATCGTAACTCGTCTCCGGCGTGCATATTTTTACAAGCTCTACTTTATCAAATTGATGCTGTCGAAGCATGCCCCTCACATCCCGACCGTGACTGCCTGCTTCTCTTCTAAAACAAGGCGTGTATGCAGTATAATAAAGGGGCAATAGGTCTTCATCCAAGATTTCTTCGGCGTGCATATTGGTAAGGGGGACTTCGGCTGTAGGAATCAGCCATAAGTCATCGCTGTCGCAATGGTACAGATCATTGGCAAACTTTGGCAATTGTCCCGTTCCCGTCATGGTTTTAGAGTTCACGATGAAAGGGGGTTCAAATTCCAAGTAGCCATGTTCGCGCGTATGCAAGTCCAACATGAAATTTATCAGCGCCCTAGCTAAACGCGCTCCATTTCCTCTCAAAACTGTAAACCTGCTTCCAGCCAACTTTATGCCAGCCTCAAAATCCATCATACCCATCTTTTCGCCCAGTTCCCAGTGAGGTTTGGGCTCAAAGTCAAACTTTGGCAGTTCACCCACAGAACGCACTACAACATTATCTTCCTCCGATTTGCCGACAGGAACGGATTCATGAGGCTTATTAGGGATCTGGAGCAATAAATCTCTAAGATTTTCTTCGATATCCTGAACTTCTTTGTCCAGGACTTTGATGTCTTCGTTGATATTTCTTATTTCTTCCATCAAGTCAGAGGGGTCTTCGCCCTTAGATTTTAACTTAGCAACCTTTTTGGATCCCTCGTTTCTTTTTGCTTTTAAACCCTCTACCTCAATTAACTTTTGTCTACGCAAAGAATCCAGATCTAAAAGTTCATCAAGAGGATATTCGTAGCCTCTGTTTTGGAGCATCCTCCTTGCCACATCCGGATTTTCTCTGATCCATTTGATATCAAGCAATTTGAGTACCACCTTTCTGATTTCGTATCTGAGAGAGCAAATTGACCATTTCTAAAGCCGCCATAGCCGCTTCCGCGCCCTTATTCCCCGCCTTGCTGCCTGCCCTGAGCAAGGCCTGCTCCAAATTGTCGCAGGTAAGCACGCCAAAAACAACAGGTACTCGTTGTTCCAGTGCAATCTTTGCCAAGCCCTTCGAGACCTCTGAGGCCACGTAATCGAAATGAGGAGTATCTCCTCGAATAATTGCCCCTAAGGGGATAACTGCGTCGTAGTCGCCCGATAGAGCCAACTCCTCGGCTATCAAGGGTAATTCCCAAGCACCGGGAACCCAATATAAATCGACATCCTGCGGCCTGACGCCATGTCTAAATAAAATATCCTTGGCCCCTTCGATTAATTTATTTGTTATCAACTCATTAAATCGAGAGGCCACCAATGCTACCCTTTGGCCTTCTCCTATAAGATTGCCCTGAAGAACACGCATGACATCATCCTCCTAAGTTATTGTTATAGATCTCGGTCTTCTATTCAATCAAATAGATGCCCCAGTTTTTCTTTTTTAGTCTTTAGATAATTTAAGTTATAGGAGTTTGCCTCCACCTCGATAGGTACCCTATCGATAACCTCCAAGCCATATCCCTCTAAACCAATAACTTTCTTGGGATTATTGGTCATTAGGCGCAGCTTTCTTACCCCTAAATCGAAAAGTATCTGTGCACCAACGCCATAGTCCCTTAAATCGGGGCTCACTCCAAGTTTAATATTGGCCTCAACAGTATCCAATCCTTTTTCCTGAAGTTCATATGCCTTTAGCTTTTTATATAACCCTATTCCCCTGCCCTCTTGTCGCATATAAAGCACAATACCTTTTCCTTCTTGTTCTATCATCTGCATTGCCCTATGAAGTTGTGGCCCACAATCGCACCTCAAGGATCCAAAAACATCTCCCGTGAGACATTCGGAATGAACTCGCACCAACACTTCATCGTCTTCCTTTATATCTCCTTTAACAAGAGCTATATGCAACATGTCAGGATCATCGTCCAATATCCATCTATAGGCATGGGCAACGAATTTACCATACTCAGTGGGAAGATCCACAGTAGAAACTCTCTCAACGAGCTTCTCCCGTAAGTGTCTGTAGCGTATTAAACTCTTTATAGTCATTATTTTGAGCCCGAATTTTTTTGCAAATTCAATTAACTGGGGCAACCTTGCCATGGTGCCGTCATCGTTCATTATCTCGCATATTACCCCAACCGGCTCTAAACCTGCAAGTCTTGCCAAGTCCACCGCAGCTTCAGTGTGGCCAGCTCTTTTTAATACTCCACCCTTCCTGGCTATAAGGGGAAACATATGGCCAGGACGGCGAAAATCCGAGCTTTTAGCGCATGGATCCGCCAGGAGTTGGGCAGTGGCAGCTCTATCTTCAGCGGATATTCCCGTCGTTGTACCATTTTTCGCATCGACAGAAACGGTAAAAGCTGTACCGTGAGGGTCCGTGCTGTGCGTAACCATGGGCTCTAAATCCAATTGTCTTGCCCTTTCCTCCGTCAGGGGAACGCACACCAACCCCCTTCCGTATTTGGTCATAAAATTGATGGACTCCGACGTGACCTTCGAGGCCGCCATGAGCAAATCCCCTTCGTTCTCTCTGTCCTCGTCGTCTACAACAATTATCATCTTACCCTCTTTGATAAGATCGATGGCTTCTTCCGGTGAAGCGAAAACCTCATCTGATAGGGCCATTTTTCCATTCCCCCTTCCATTTTCCATTAACTCCAACCGTAACGAGCTAATTTTTCCCATGTTAAATCGTTTTGTCTTTCTCCGCTAGAACTAAGCGGACCCCTCAAAAACCGTTCTATATATTTGCCTATTATATCCGTTTCAAGATTCACCATATCCCCCACCTTGAGATCGCCAAGGGTCGTAAGCTTTAGCGTGCTTGGAATGACACCAACAGTAAATAAATTTTCTTCAACATCTATAACCGTCAAACTAACGCCATCGACGGCAATGGATCCCTTTGGGAGAATATAACGAATCAGAGAAGGGTCGGCTTTAACTCTCAACACGATAGTCTCCGTCTTCCTCGATATCCCGCTTACAAAACCAACACCTTCCACATGACCCAATACTATATGACCACCCAGGCGATCGCCTACTTTTAAAGCCCTCTCTAAGTTTACTTTATCAAAGGGCTTTAAAAAGCCCAACTTGGTCACAGTAACTGTTTCTCCCATCATTTCAGCCACAAAACAGGAGCGTTCTCTTTTGACGACGCTTAGACATGCACCCGATACAGAAACGGATTCGTTTAGGGCAAGTTCCCCCGAAATCTCTGGAGCTTCAATCGTCAAGTTCGTTACATCGCCACGCCTATCCAGGGACAACACTATGCCAATTGTTTCGACTAAGCCCGTAAACATTACATATCGACCTCCAAAAAGAGATCATCGTCCAGTTTCTTCATGCCCCGTATCCTTCCAATGGGAATTTCGGACATGGACATTAAGGATAATCCCGAAAAGGCGCCCTTCCCTCGGCCCATTATCTTGGGAGCGTAGAACAGAGCCATCTCATCGAACAACTTAGCATCAAAAAAAGAAGATAGCACATTTGGCCCACCTTCGACCAACAAATAGTGCACGTCCATAGAGGGCAACTTATAGACCATTTCCTTTATATCCAGGAACCCTCGGGAATCGGTAGGAATCTGCATTACTCCTGCCCCTCTCGAAATTATCTCCTCCACCTTCTGAGGGGAGGAGTCTTTGGATGTCACCACTAAAACATCGCCCTCTTTAAACACTTTGGCGTTGATAGGAATTCTTAAATGTGTATCCAAGATGATCTTAAGGGGGTGTTCTCCGTCTACATATCTTACGGTCAACTCCGGGTCATCTTTCAATATTGTCCCTATTCCTACGAGGACGGCATCCGCTTCGGCACGAAGCAAGTGAGATCGTTTGAGAGAGCTTGGCCCAGTTATCCAACGGCTGCTTCCGTCCGAAAGGGCTACATCGCCATCCAAACTCATTGCAGCTTTCAAGGTAATCCATGGCCGACCATCTTCAAATACTTTTAAAAAACCTCTGTTCAGCCATCTCGCCTCATCGCTGAGCACGCCGGAGACAACCTCCACACCATGCGTACGAAGATACTCAACCCCTCTTCCCCTGACCTTGGGAAAGGGGTCTTCCGTTGAAATGAACACCCTTTTTATTCCCCTTTCAACTATCAAAGGAGCGCAGGGAGGGGTGCGGCCATAATGTATACATGGTTCCAAATTTACGTAAAGCGTCGCCCCTCTAGACATATCCTTGGCCATTGACAAAGCCATGACCTCAGCATGTGGAGATCCGGGGCATCTATGAAAACCCATGCCAACAATTTTATCGTCCTTAACAACGACACAACCGACCCTCGGATTTGGGCTTGTCCTGCCTGTCCCCCTTCTGGCCAAGCTGAGTACAATACGCATATAATATTCATGTTGTCTTTTTTCCGATGCTTTCATTATCATTATCACCTTTTAAATACATAAGAATATGTCTTGCCAACCTTGGTCCGATATTGTCTACCTTTTCCAATTCCTCCGGAGTTTTAGAAGCTATGTGGGATACGCTGCCAAAAGCAGCGAGAAGGGCTGCCGCTCTTCTTTTTCCCACTCCGGGAATGTCTTCCAGGGCCGAACGACTATAGCGTTTATTGAATTTGTTGTTGTGCGACGAAAGGGCAAACCTGTGAGCTTCATCTCTGATCCTTCTGAGAAGGTTCAACCCCGGGTCATCCAAAGGGAGCTTCAGAGGTCTCCTGGAGTCGGGCAAATAAAGCTCTTCTTCCTCTTTGGCCAAAGCAACTGCATAAATGTTCTCTATTCCCAGTTCATTTAAAGCCTTCAAAGCAAAAGAAAGTTGTAGCGCACCACCATCTACCAATAGAAGTTGGGGCAAAGGCATGTTTTTCTCTACGAGCGACGAATATCGCCTTCGGACTATTTCTTCAACTGAACGAAAATCATCTATTCCCTCCACCGTTTTAATGACATAACGACGATATAAAGAAGGATTTGGCATACCCTGTTCGAAAACCACAAAGACTCCATAGGTCTCCCTTCCGGACAAATGGGAAATGTCGCATCCTTCTATTCTCCAAAGGGGGGAGGCTATATCCAAGACTTCCTGCAGCCTTTCGAGTGCTTTCCAAATCTCTTTATCCAAAGGATCTCGAAGGGCAAAAGAGATCTGTTGTCTGCTTAAACGCCAAATGGCCCTTATTGCATCTCTATAAAAGGCTGCCTTCTCAAAAGCAAGAGATTCCACGGCTTCATTCATTTTCTTTCTGAGGCTTTCAACCAATGCACTTGTTTGCCCCCTCAAGAAAAGTATTACATCATCGACCAATTCCTGATATTCCCTTTGAGTGCAAAGACCCGCACATGGCCCAAGGCATTTACCCATGTTATACCTGAGACAGGGTCGACTTTGGACGGGAGCTTCCTTCAAATTCAAACTGCAGTTTCTCAAAGGAAAATAACGCTCCATAAGTCTCAAAACCTGTCTAAGTTCCTTTACTCTTGTATAGGGGCCGATGTAAGTGGAGCCATCATCGGCCTTATGTCTGGTTATCTCCACTTTGGGGTAGGGATCCCTGGTAATTTTAATATAGGGATAACGTTCTCCCATTTTAAGTTCTATATTGAAAAAAGGTTGATAATGCTTTATCAAACGGGCTTCAACAACTAGGGCTTCTGCCTCCGTTTCCGTCCTTATGAAGGATATGTCTCTGATTAGCTCCACGAGCTTTCTCAATCTTGGGGAGGCAAACCCATTATGTCGAAAATATGACGAAACTCTTTTTTTCAGGGATTTAGCCTTCCCGACATACAATATCTTGTCTTCCTCGCCGTGAAATATATAAACCCCCGGCCTGTTCGGAAGGTTTCTTACCTTTTCAGATAAATAAGTTGGCACGCTTTGTTCGACTTCTTTTTTTCTGGGCATCTTATATTTTCCCATCTACCTCCGGGCTTCCTAATTCTTCGTTCTTATTATAGGATTATTATTGGGATTTTGTCATATAAGAAGGGAGAGAGCAACATGGGTTTAGTATTATATAACGACCTAACGCGACGTAAGGAGGAGTTCGCTCCTGTAAGTCCGGGCAGAATCGGCTTTTACGTTTGTGGCCCAACCGTTTACGATTACATACACATCGGTAACGCAAGACCCTTTGTCGTCTTCGATGCCCTGAGACGATACATGGAATACAAAGGTTTCGAGGTCATTTATGTGCAAAACTTCACGGATATAGATGACAAGATGATTAATAAAGCTAATCAACTCGGAATAACCGTCAAAGAACTAGCCGAACAATTCATAGAAGCCTATTTCGAGGACATTATACCATTGGGAGTAAGACAAGCTACAATACATCCAAAAGCTACAGAGCACATTGACGACATCATTCGACTCATATCCCGCATTATAGAAAATGGGCATGCTTATATCATAGATGGTAACGTTTACTTCGATGTCAAAAGTTATCCCAATTATGGAAAGTTGTCCGGTCAAAGCTTGGAAGAACTCCAGGCAGGGGCAAGAATTGAAGTTGACGAAAGAAAAAGACACCCTCTTGATTTTGTCCTATGGAAGGCCAAAAAGGAAGGCGAGCCCTGGTGGGACAGTCCTTGGGGTCACGGAAGACCGGGATGGCACGTAGAATGCAGTGCCATGGCCATGAAATATTTAGGTGATACCATCGATATTCATGGAGGAGGAAGTGATCTTATCTTTCCGCATCACGAAAACGAAATTGCCCAAGCGGAGGCGGCAACGGGTAAACAGTTTGTGAGATTCTGGATACACAATGGTTATCTATTGATAAACAAAGAAAAGATGTCCAAATCTTTAGGCAACATTCTCACCGTACGCGAGATTAGGAAGAACTTCCAGCCCTTGGCCGTAAGGCTTTTCATATTGGCTGCCCACTACAGAAGTCCCCTCGATTTCTCGGACGACTCTCTAATTCAGGCCACAAAAAGCTTGCAGCGACTTCGCAATTGTTATTCCGATCTCTTGTTTTATATGGAGCGAAGCCAAGAAAAAAATACTCCCGATACGTGGCTCGAGGATGTCGTAAATAATGGTTACAAGAGGTTTTGCAACGCCCTGGACGATGATTTCAATACGGCCGGAGCGTTGGGAGCGGTTTTCGAAGTTGTCAGAGATCTGAATAATTATTTGAAGGAAAATGAGACATTAGATAAACAGGCCTTGATCAAGTCCAAGGATTTTTTTGAAACCGTTGAGAACATATTAGGAGTTATTGGAATAAATACGATAGGAGAAGAGTTTGCCGGAACATTATCGAGCAGTGAGATCGAAGGGCTCATAAAAGAAAGGGAGGCGGCGAGAAAAAAACGGGATTTCGCAAGGGCAGATGCTATACGGAACGAACTGGCCTCTAAAGGGATAATATTGGAAGATACTCCTCTAGGTACGCGTTGGAAAAAGAAAGAACAATGATAGAGAGGTTTGCGCCCTCAAATATTACAATTACTGCGTTTTGCCGAGGATTTCGTAAAATTGGTCGGGGCTGTATTGAGCAAGCCCCGCCTTCCACGCAAAAACGGCGGCCTGCGTTCTGTCGGGAAAATCGAGTTTCTTCAGAATGCGACTGACGTGGTTTTTAACGGTTTTTTCGGACAAAAACATTATCTGAGCGATATTCTGGTTTGAAAAGCCCTGGGATAACCAATAGAGGACTTCCTTCTCCCGTGGAGTAAGGTGATCAAGTTGAGCTGTATCTTTCTCGATTAGCGAGACAGGTTTTTTGTATGTCTCCAATCTTGGATCATTATAAGGATCGGCCTTGGCCACGTTACGAATTGCCGACAAAAGATCCTCTGCCTTGGAAGATTTCAGTATACACCCATATATGCCTAACTTCCTCAGATTCTGCAATCTATCGTGATAATTATTCTCTTTGGAAGTCAATAAAACACACCTGAAGGGCGCAAACTCTTTGGAGAGTTCGGGGATGGGTCCAATGCTACCTTTATCCAGAAGCTCATCGTCATACACAATGACATCTGGGCGCAGGGAACTAATAACATCCCGCATCTCTTCAGCACGGCATATCTCTCCCACCACCGAAATATCCATTTCCAACTCCAACACACGCTTTATGCATTCACGATATAATCTATGCCTGTTTGCGATGACTACTTTAATAGTCTGCAATAGGTTAATCCTCCTTGGCGGAGGCGCGTGGGGATCGAACCCACCCGGGCCAGCCCTCACTGACCCACACCAGATTTGAAGTCTGGGGGCCGCACCAGCGACCAACCGCCTCCTCGATCCCTTAAATATTATAGTCATTCCCCTTCCTTGTCCAGTTTCATTAAAAGCCTTGCCTTCTTCCTGACCCTTGTTATAGCATTCTCCGTCTTTTTGTACGGCCATGACAACAGATTCGCAGCGTCTGCGATATTGCCGCTGATTAGGAGGGCCCTTAAAGCCTCCCTCTCCATTGACGTCAACAAATCGAACAGATCTTTCAAAAACTCCTTTTGTTTCAACTTCTCATCCACGTCCAAATCGTCCGATACTTCCGCTGCAGCGTCCAAAGAAACGTAATCCTTCGTCTTGTTTTTTCTCAAGTAGGATATCATGGCATTACGGACGCAGGTTCTTGCAAATGCCGGAAAATGCCCTCTATTTTCATCATATTTTCTAATAGCGTGATATAATCCTATATAACCTTCTTGAACCAAATCTTCTTTCAAATGTGGGTCGCCGTTAGACAGCATAGAAGCCATCTTCAACACTAGAGGCATATAATTGATAAATATTTTGTTCAACCCAATAATGCTCCTTTCATTTCATTGCCGATAGGAGGTCTGATATATGATGACGGATATTATAGAAAAACTGAAGGCCGAAAGCTACAGAAAAAACGATAACGTCGTTATTCCTTTTGAATCTATAAAAAATTTATCGAAGGAGTACAAGACGCCCGTCAAATCGATAGAAATAGAGCTTCTCGAAAACGGCTTAATTCCAGAACGTTACGAGAGAAACATTGGCACTTACGGAATATCTGGACAACTCGTTTTATTAAAGAGCAAAATCCTTATAGTAGGCTGTGGCGGCTTAGGAGGGTGGAACATAGAAATATTGGCACGAGCAGGCGTTGGATATCTGCGATTGGTAGATGGCGATCGCTTCGAACCACACAACCTAAATAGGCAAATCATTGCAACCGAAAATGATCTATATAAACCCAAAGCTCTTATTGCTGCCAAAAGGGTTAAAAATATAAACTCCGGGATTGAAGCGGAAGCTTGTTCGTGCATGTTCGACGAAAGTACAGCCCAAGGGTTGGTGGATGGAATGGATCTAGCTATAGACGCTTTGGATAACAACCGCTCCAGATTCCTTCTTTTCCAGGTCTGCAAAGCAAAAGGAATACCTGTCGTTCACGGCGCCATAGGAGGATTTGTGGGACAACTGAAGGTGGTAATGCCTGGAGAGTCGCATCCCTTGGAAGCTTTTGGTAACGACGCTCCAGACAAAGGAATAGAGGTAAAACTCGGCAACCCTCCCCAAACACCAGCCTTAATAGCTACTTTGCAGGCCAACGAAGCTATTAAGCTACTTTTAAAAAAAGAGGGGTTATTGACAGATCATCTGTTGTGGATCGACCTCGAGCATAACGAATGGATGCGTTTGAAATTATGATTACTCTTTGCGGGACTATCCGCTACAATAATTGCAAAGACCACGTAAAAGGACCTTTAATTTTTTCGATGCTTTTTTCATTTCTTCCAACACTTCTTCATGGGTTAACGGTTTAGCCTCCATCCCTGCAGCATAATTCGCGACGCATGAAATGGCACATACTCTCATGCCCATCTGCCTAGCCACCATGGCTTCCGGAACAGTAGACATGCCCACCACATCTGCTCCCATTATTCGTGCCATTCTGATCTCAGCAGGAGTCTCGAAAGAAGGCCCGCTGAAGGCTATGTATACACCCCGTTTTAACGATATGCCGTTATCGGATGCTATTTTTTCGCAATGCTTCATTAATTCTTCATCGTAAAGAAAGGTCATATCCGGAAACCGCGGCTCAAAACCATCTAAATCTTTTCTTCTCAAAGGATTGACGCCCATGAAGTTTATGTGATCATATGTCAACACCAGATCGCCCGGAGACAGCCCATAATTGATGCCTCCGGAGGCGTTGGTCAATATTAGAGTTTTCACACCAAGCATGCCGCAAACGCGTACAGGAAAAGTCACTTCATCCATGGAATAGCCTTCGTAATAGTGCACCCTCCCATTCATCGTTACGACGTAATTTTTACCTATATTTCCGCAGACCAGCTGCCCGGCATGGCCGGGAACAGTGGATTCGGGCCAAAAGGGAATGTCTTTGTAGGGTATTACTATCGAACTTTCGATTTCTTCGACGAAATCGCCAAGACCGGAACCCAAGACTATAGCCATCTCTGGAGTTTTTGGAATATTTTCCTGCAGAAAATTCACTGCTTCAACTATTTTTTCCCTGTATGTCAAGAATGCTCACTCCTCATTATGTAATATCTAGCGCTTTAAGATCTCAGGAGCCAAAGATATGCCATCCAATTCCCTATCATCAACTCCATAAATATCCGCCAAAGTCTTTCCAAGACAACAAAATCCGTTGCAGGTCCCGAAGTTTCCTGGACGAACCATGTCCCCATAGAATAGCAATGGAACATATTCTCTACTGTGGTCAGTGCTTTTAGTGAGAGGATCATTACCATGATCGGCAGAGATAATCAATAAGTCAGTCGGTCGCATGCCCTCTATAAATGTCACGAGCCAATCGTCGAACTTGAGCAAAGCTTTAGCATAACCGGGAGGATCATTGCGATGACCGTATTTCATGTCGAAGTCAATTAAATTGCAAAATAGCAACCCGTTAAAGTCTTTATCTTGGTACTCCTTAAGGTATTCCATACATTCATCGTTATTAGAGCAGTGTATTGGTTTCGTGATACCACGATTGGCGAAAATGTCATCGAGCTTGCCTAAAGTTATAACGTCATAACCGCTCATCGACAGCTTGTCAAGAAGCGTGTCCTTAGGCGGGGGGAGCGAAAAATCCCTTCTACGCGGTGTTCTGTAAAACTTCCCAGGAGTTCCTGCAAAGGGCCTAGCTATAACGCGAGCCACGCCATTTGGACCCTGCAGTAAATTGCGCGCTATCCTACACCATTCGTATAAGGTTTCAACGGGTACTACATCTTCATGTGCAGCAATCTGAAAGACGCTATCCGCAGACGTATAGACTATGGGGCAACCGGTCTTCAGATGTTCCGGGCCGAGATCTTCTATTATCATCGTTCCCGACGCGGGATAATTTCCCAAGATGTCTCGTCCGATTGCTTGTTTAAAGCTTTCTATTACTTCGCTTGGAAAACCTTTTGGGAAAGTTGGAAAGGGTTTGGTTAAAATAATTCCTGACAGTTCCCAATGCCCCGTCGTCGTATCTTTGCCAGCCGAAAGCTCGCGCAGCCTTCCAACAGCTGCCAAAGGAGGCCACATGACGGCCGTTCCTGGCAAATCGACAATCAAGGGCAATCCCAATTTACCGAGGTTAACCAAATTAATGCCTCCCATAGCTAAAGCCACATGATAGGCAGTATTGCTGCCTTCATCACCGTAACAATTCGCGTCAGGAGACTCACCTATGCCGTACCCGTCTAGAATTATTATAAAAGTCCTCAATGAAATACCTCCAATCATGGGTTAAGCTCTGGGATGGCATTTATCGTATATGTCGCGTAGCTCCAAATCAAGATGGGTATATCGTTCCGTTGTTGATATTGAAGCATGGCCTAAAAGTTCCTGTAGTGTTCTTAGATCCAGTCCCCGCCTCAACATATGAGTAGCCAGCGAATGACGCAACACGTGGGGATGAAGCCTTACGGACGGTATTCCTGCCGTCTTTCCTCTTCGCCGAATAACCCTCCACAGGTCCTCTCTATGCAGTTTTCTTCCCGTCCTTGTCAAAAATAACCAACGTTCTTCTCTCCTGTTAAGAAGTGGCCGTATGGCATCGACATAATGTCTCAACTTTTCTTTCACGGAACCAAGTAAAGGAACTACCCTCTCCTTATCGCCTTTTCCTATCACTCTAAGGGTTCCGGCACGCCAGTCTATATCTTCAAGGGCTAGAGAACAAACCTCTGAGGCTCTTAATCCACAACCGTAAGCCAATTCAAACAAAGTTTCATCTCGCCCCCCAAGAACAGACCCGTCTCTGCAGGAAGAAATCAGGCGCTCTATTTCTCCTTCGCTCAAAATTCGAGGCAACTTTTGCTCCTTAGAGGGCAATGATGGCAACCACTGTTCGCCGTCAACCCACCCTTCTATGGTCAGATAGCGATTCCAAGATCGTATAGCCGCAGCATATCGTTGCAGAGAAGCTTTGGATTTTCCTTCCGATGCCATCGCCTTTAAAAAACGTGACATATATTCGTGCCTGGGAGGGATTGGATCCAGATTTTGATTGCTGCAAAACTTGATCCATTTGGCTATATCGGTCATATAAGCTTCTATGGTGTTTTCGCTATAACCCCTTTCCAGGCGCAGGTAGCCTGCAAAGTCGCGGACCAGCTTATGACTTTCTTCAGGCACCTCTATCATCTCCCTTTAAAATAAACCTACGCCCTTTGAACATAGGGGGCGTAGGTTTATTTTACATTAAAATTGAGCCTAAAAGCTCTTTTCTCCGGGATAAGGGATTGCAAATGATCATTGATCCCTGCGACGATTCAAATACCACATTAGCGCTGCAAAAGTTTTTGCGTCCTCAATTTTTTTGGCTTCGATAAGGCGTTGGCACTCTTTAGGAGCAACTATCACCTTTTCTATTATTTCATCTTCATCGCCATCTAACTTAGAAGGAAATATTTCCGTTGCATAGAAAAGATGAATTATCTCGTTCGCAAAACCGGGAGAAGAGTAAAAACTAGCGATGTGTTCTATATTTCTTGCATCGTATCCAACCTCTTCCCTAAGTTCGCGCTTTGCCGTCTCCGCTGGCGATTCTCCTTCTTCCATTATCCCAGCAGGTACTTCCAGCAACTCTCTTCCTGTCGCATATCTGAATTGGCGAACTAACACAATTTCGCCTTTGTCATTAACAGCCAGAATTGCCACCGCCGGAGCATGTTTGACCACTTCTCTTCTGGTTACGTGGCCATTGGGCAACCTTACTTCATCGACGCTTAATTTAACTATCTTTCCACTATAAACTTCCCTAGAAGATATACATTGCTCGTCTTTATCCATGATTAAGAATTGGCCTGGGCTACGGACTGCTTACCAACTTCCTGCCCCTTTTCAAAAGCTTTCATGTTGATCTCAAGAAGATGGGCTTTTTTCGCACCCAATATTTCTTTTACAGCTTCTTTAAGGGCATCCACTGAAGCTATATCGGCAGCTTCCGCCAAAGCCCCAAGAACTACGATGTTTGCTACCTTCTCGTTGCCCAATTCCATAGCGATACTGTTTGCCTGCACTTTCACTATATTTATATCATCCCGCGGATCATTGTAAGTGACGAGATCTTCGTTGTAAATTAAAACCCCTCCCTTTTTTAAGTTTCCAACAAACTTCGCAAGGGAAGGCTGATTCATGATGATCAGGACATCAGGAGAAGAAACCAGGGGAGAAGCTACCTCACCATCGCTTACAATGACACTGCAATTAGCCGTACCACCACGCATTTCCGGTCCATAAGAGGGAATCCACATCACATTATTGCCCTCGTTTAAAGCCGCATGAGCAACTATTTGACCTAGAAGCATTACCCCTTGGCCACCAAAACCTGCTGCAATCATTTCTCTATAAAAGCTCATCTGATTCACCTACCTTAATTAGGGAGCTTAAACTCGCCCAAGGGATAGTAAGGGATCATATTCTCCTCTAGCCATTTCAAGGCTTCCGTGGGCCGCATACCCCAGTTGGTCGGGCATGTGGAAAGCACTTCCACTAGAGAAAAGCCCTTACCGTCGATCTGGGTTTGGAAGGCCTTTTTAATGGCTTCCTTTGTTTTTATTACGTACTTTGGCCTTGCCACGGTAACGCGAGCTATGTAGCCCGGAGCCTCCAATGTTGCGAGCATCTCTGCCACTCTTATAGGATAACCATTTGCCTTTGGATCCCTTCCGAAGGGACAAGTGGTAGTTCTTTGCTTAAGAAGTGTCGTTGGGGCCATTTGGCCACCAGTCATGCCATATATTGCATTATTGATAAAGATGACAGTTATATTTTCACCCCTATTGGCAGCATGTACTATCTCAGCCGCACCTATAGAAGCAAGATCCCCGTCTCCTTGATAGGTGAAAACCGTCAAATCAGGCCTTACTCTCTTGCAGCCTGTGGCAACTGCAGGAGCTCTTCCATGGGCCGCCTCATACATATCTGTATTGATGTAATTATAGAGCAACACGGCACAGCCAACCGGTGCTACACCAACTGTCTTCTCCTGGATTCCTAGCTCATCTATAACTTCGGCCACTAAGCGATGAACGATGCCATGAGTGCATCCCGGACAGTAGTGTGTTGAAACATCGGTCATTGATTTAGGGCGCTCAAATATCTTCACTTCAGCCATCTCTGTCCCCCCCATATTAACCTAGCAGTTTCTTAGCGGCTTCTTCGATCTCTTCGACCGATGGTGCCATTCCGCCGCACCTTCCGTAAAAGCTAACCGGAACCTTGCCCTGCACACCCAGCTTCACGTCCTCTATCATTTGGCCACAGCTCATCTCGACGACCAAAACGTGTTTGACTCCATCGGGAAGATCGTTAAATGGTTTGTAAGGGAAGGGATACAGGCTTTGCGGTCTTATTAAACCAACTTTCATGCCCTGATCCCTCAATTTCTTTATCGAGGACTTGGCAATTCTTGCAGTGGTCCCATATGCAGCAATTACTACATCGGCATCTTCTACGCCAACGGACTCGTATCGCACTTCTTTCTCTTCCATCCTGCGATATTTTTCTTGAAGTTCTTGATTGTGTTTCTCAAGCATCTCGGGGTCTAAGGATAAGCTCTTTATTAAAGCTCTCTTGCCTCTTTCGGCCATATATCCTATTGCCCATTCCTTCGGATCGGGAATATCGTAATTCAGTTTTACCTTTTTGAATTCTATTGCCTCCATCATCTGCCCCATGAACCCGTCGGCCAATATCATGACCGGATTGCGGTAATATTCTGCTAAATCGAAAGCCATCATTATAAATTCCGTGGCTTCCTGTAAAGTTCCCGGAGCAAGTGTCAATAATCTGTAATCGCCATGGCCACCGCCCTTGGTCGCCTGAAAGTAATCTGATTGAGCGGGCAAGATACCGCCTAAACCCGGCCCCCCGCGCATCACATTTATGATGACACAGGGTAACTCTGCGGCTGTAATGTAGCTTATACCTTCGCTCATCAAAGAAATCCCGGGGCTCGATGAGGAGATTAAGGTCCTAAAACCAGTTCCCGCTGCCCCAAAGATCATATTAATTCCGGCAACTTCGCTCTCCGCTTGAAGGTATACCCCACCAACTTCAGGCAATCTCTTTGACATGTATTCCGGTATTTCGTTCTGCGGCGTTATCGGATATCCGAAGAAATATTTACATCCCGCTTGCACGGCGGCTTCGGCAAATGCTTCGTTGCCTTTCATTAAAACTCGATTGGACACTGATCACACCCCCACTTATTTAAGATTCTACGCGGTATACCTCGATTGCTACATCAGGACACATCATAGCGCACATTTTGCATGCAACACATCCTTCTTTGAACTGCTCTGCGGGCCTGTAGCCCTTACTGTTAATGCGATCGGAAATTTTGAGCACCTTGTTCGGACAGGCTTCGACACAAAGACCACAGCTCTTGCACTTTTCCTCCAAAACCTCAACTCGCCCTTTAGGCATTTAAACCTCACTCCTTTCCCAAGGCATTAGAATTTTTCGGGTTAAAGGCCAAATAACTGCATCTCTAACCCTTTCTGCAACTTCGTCATAATTCGGGGTCGTGGTGCTAAGATAATACAGAGGTATTTGGTCCCTCATGGAATAATTTCTTACCACCTCATACCCCGAAACTACATTTTCAACTGCTGTATCGTTTCCCAAATGGGGATTACAAATAACGCCGTCAATCGATAAACCGGAAACATTTTCGATGTTCTGTTTTAATTTTTCTATTTCCTCTTCGGTAGAACTCATAGGTCTAAAGGGATTGACGACATACAAAACCGTGTGGTCCTGTTGTTCTATCTCGGGAAGAAGTTGTGTAAGGGCTAGAGCACCCTTTTCATCTCCACCTATATCCAACAAAACCCTTTTGTTGTCCATAATGGCATTATGAACTTCGGCACTAACAAGGGGTAAATCGCTCCATTTCGTTTCTCCCGGCGGAGTAATGACTTTATAACCCTCTTTCTGTAAAGTCGAGGCTATATCTCTTAGGCAAAAGTAAGGATTTGTGATATCGACGTCAACTATGGTAATTTCTTCCCCTTTTGCTTTGAATGCGCTGGCCAGATTTAGCAAAAACTCCGTCTTTCCCGAGCCTAACCTCCCAGTTACAGCAATTATTTTACCCCATCTATATTTCTTTAAAGCTTCATGCCTGATATTATCCCAAATTAACAAGTCAAAACATCCCCCTCACGCAATCGCAAACCATTTAAAAAGGAGCGTCCATTAACGACCTTTTTACCCTCTCGTTGCACTTCAAGGAGCAAAACAGCACCCTTTCCACATGCCACTGCGGGAAAACCGTCAACAATCTTAAATATTGTTCCAACAGGAGCAAATATTTCATCGTTGTTGATCAGTTTTGTTCTCCAAACCTTAAGCCTTTTGTTGTTTATAAGCGTATATGCTCCCGGTTCCGGATTAAGCGCTCTGACCTTATTATGGATCTTCAAAGCCTCTTCGTTAAAATCGAAAAGGGCCTCTTCGTTAGTTATTTTTGGGGCGTATGTCGCTTCAGATTCGTTCTGTTCTCTAAATTCGTAAATTCCTTTTGGAAGGGCGTCTAATGTATTTATAAGAAGTTCTATACCTCTGCAACGAAGTTTTTCGCCTAAAGTTCCGGCAGTGTCGTCTAAATCAATGTATACTTTATTTTGAGCTAAAATAGGACCGGCATCCAATGATTCAGTTAACCTAAATACCGTGACTCCTGTGGTTTGTTGTCCATCCATTATCGCTCTTTGAATTGGAGCAGCTCCCCGGTATTTTGGTAAAAGGGAAGGGTGTAAATTTATACAGCCAAACTTAGGTGTAGACAGAAAGGGCTCTTTGATCTTCTGTCCAAAATCAATTACAACTATTAAATCGGGAGAATTTAACATCAATTTTTCCTTAATAATAACGTCGTCATTGATATTCTCGCTTCGCCTTACCTCTATATCCAACCAATACGCCATCTCTTCAACATCATTCGGTTTTCGTCTCAAGCCTCTGCCTGAAGGCCTTGGTCCACTCGTTATAACCAATTCAGGATTGTATGATAGCTTCGCCAATTCCCTTAAGCACTGCGCCCCCCAAGATCCTGATCCCATATACCACATCTTCAATGTGTTACACCTTTTTTTAGCCTTTTGAATTTTTTTTGTATCATATTTCTCTTTACGGGCGACACCAGATCGATTATGAGCCTTCCGTGCAAATGATCAATCTCGTGGCAAAAAGCTCGAGCCAGCAAGCCAGAAGCTTCGATCGCATATTTTTCGCCATTTTCATCGAAGGCTTCGATTTTGACTATTTCCGGCCTTTCGATATCTTCGAAGACCTCTGGGAAGCTAAGGCATCCCTCTCGCCCTGTTTGTTCTCCCCTCTTTTCTAAAATAACGGGATTGACGAGAGTGTATTTCTTTCCTTCATAATCCACCACTGCAACCATTAAATTGATCCCGACTTGAGGGGCAGCTAAGCCCAATCCGTCATTTGCATACATAGTTTCATACATATCTTCTATCAATTTTTTTAAATCGTCATTAAAAGCTGTGACGATTTTATTTTTGGAACGCAATATCGGGTTTGGATACTTTATTACTTCCAAAATAGCCACCGTTAGATTACCCCTTTCCCGAACAAAGAGGCGCTAAAAAACGCGCCTCTTTGTTACCATTAGTACCAACTAGTACCAACTTGATTTCCTTTATTATAGCATACACAATTATATCATGCACACATTGAGAATGGAAGAGCTAAACTTTAAATTGATCCCTCAGAACATCCCCTATAGTAACGATTGCGCCATCTTCTTCGGTTTGTTGTACGTTATTGTTCTTGTTTTCCGTTACCCTGTTCCTCCCCTCGGCTTTTTCCTCCCGCTGTACCTGTTCTTTTTCTTCTTCCTCCAGCGCCTTAATGCTTAATCTAATCCGCTTCTCATTGGGATCTATCTCCAATATCCTGGCTTTTACCTCGTCACCTTTTTTTAGGACTTTTGAAACGTCATCTATATGGCGTCTCGATATCTGCGATATGTGTATAAGCCCTTCTACTCCACTTTCTATCTCAACAAAGGCACCGAAATCGACAATTTTTACAACCCTAACAGTGACATCCTGTCCCTGCTGATAGCGTTCCATGATCGTGCTCCAAGGGTCATGAAGCTGCTTATAACCTAGGCTGATTCTTTTTTGATCTAAATCAATATCCAATACCTGTACTTCTATGTCCTGTCCCTTTTTCAAAACTTCCCTGGGATGATCTATATGCCCCCAAGAAATATCGCTAATGTGAATCAAACCTTCGACTCCGGGTTTAATCTCTACAAAGGCACCGAAGTCTACGGTATTCGTTATTCGGCCGTGGATCTTGTCGCCTGGTTTTACGCTTTCGCCTATGACTTCCCAGGGATCCGGTTCAGTTTGTTTGATGCTCAATGAAATTTTTTCCTGTTCGGGATCGATATGCAAAACTTTTACCTTCACCTTGCTGCCCTTCTTGACGACATCGCGCGGTTTTACGTTTTTGCTCCAGGAAAGTTCGCTTATGTGTACCAAACCCTCTACGGGGCCCAAATCGACAAATGCTCCAAAGGAGGTGATACTCGTCACAACACCTTCCAGAACATCTCCTTCTTCGAGGTTTTCAAAGAATTCTTTTTTCTTTCTGGCCAATTCCTCTTCGAGGAGCAATCTCCTGGAGAAGATCAGTCTTCTTTTCCTACGATCCTTCTCCAATAATTTTACCTCAATTTCCTGGTTTACAAATTTGGATGGATTTACCAACTTGCCCTCTTCAGCCAGATGGGATATGGGCACGAAACCTTCTAGGCCATAGGCATTTACTATGAGTCCTCCTTTTACCTTCCGCAGTCCCATTACAGCAATTGTTTCTCTCTGCTTCAATGCGTTTTCCAGCGCTTCCCATCTTTCATCAAAAAGCAAACGCCACCTGCTTAAGAGAACTTGAGATTCCTCTCCTTGTACTACCTTGGTGACCTCTGCACGCACTTCATCACCAATACGTGGCTCAGCGTTATCATCCACCAATATGCTATGCGTCCATTCACGCTTAGGCAAAAAACCCTCGCATTTAAAGCCTATGTCGACCAGCCATCCGTCGCCGCTTTTGTCAATTATGACACCTTCGACAACCTTGCCTCTGTGGATATTCTCAGGTCCGTGCTGCGTAATGAGATCTTCCATCGTTTCCTGTGATTCTTGCGCGGAAGGGCCTGCCATTTCCGATTCGATATGTTCTTGCCCTTCTCGCCTTTCTTCCTCAACCATTACCAACCATCCTCCTTAACTACCTACGTGATAATAAACTAATTACTTCTTTTATTAGCCAATCTGGAGTAGAAGCTCCAGCAGCTATTCCAATTATATGCTTGCCATAAAGCCAAGATTCGTCTATCTCCTGGGGGTTAGCTATCCAAAGAACATCGCACCCCTCCCTCTTGGCAACTTCAACAAGCTTCGCCGTATTAGTGCTGTTATGCCCGCCAATAACGATAACCCCCTCTGTATCAGCTGCCAATTTTCTTACGGCTTCCTGTCTATGCAAGGTAGCCTTGCAAATAGTATTGTAAACACGCAATTCCCTAGCCTTGGGTACTAGGGCGCTAACTACAGAGAGTAACGCCCCTTCTTCTTGGGTAGTTTGAGAAACCACGCCTATTTTATCTTTGTTGGGAAAAGTTGCAACATCCTTAGATGAATTTATCACACTAGCATAAGCAGATACACAACCTTTGATACTTTGAACTTCAGGATGGTTTGGATCTCCAACAATTACAACTTCATAACCCTCTTCAGACAGAAGACGCGCCTTCTCTTGGGCATTTTTTACCGACGGGCATGTACCATCTATAATTGTGCATCCTTTATGTTTTGCCTGCTTAAGAACTTCTGGAGTGGTACCATGAGCTCTTATGAAAACTATCGACTGAGAGGGTAATTCTTCTACGCTCTCCACCAATCTAAGGCCCAAGGATTTCAACCTTTTAACTTCTTCCTCGTTATGAATTGGGCTGCCCAGGGCATAGATGTTTCCATACTTCTTCAACGCTTTTTCGAGCTCGTCTATCGCTCTCTTCACTCCAAAACAGAAGCCCAATGGTTTACCTATTATCAATCTCATTCAAATTCACACTACTCCCAAATGTCTTTTAATTCTCCCTTTCAAATCTTCGAGAACCTTTTCTTCGTTCTCTTCCTTTAGATCATACCATAAAGCGGGTTTAAATTTCCTAAACCAAGTCATCTGTCTTCTATAAAAGGCTTTCGTGGCTTTTATATAGTACGATAGTGCTTCTTCCATGCTATAGACTCCCCGTATATACTTAATAACCTCCCTATATCCGAATCCTTGCATAGAATGGAAGCGCTCGTCAAATCCGTTCTTCAGCAGCCATTTTACCTCTTCGACTAGTCCACTTTGAAATTGCTTTTCCGCCCTTAACTCTATATTTTTGTAAGCTAATTCTCTAGGCCTAATTATACCAAGATAGAGGACATCGTAAGGTTTTTTTATTTTCTTTCCATGTTTATGCCACCATGAGGCAGGCTTGCCTGTCGTATGAAATATTTCAAGACCTCGTATAATTCTCACCAAGTCGTTGGGGTGTACTTTCAAAGCCAGATCGGGGTCAACTGTCGCCAATTTATTGTACATGTGCTTTTTCCCCTTAATTTCCGCCTCGTGAAGCAACTTTTTCCTGATCTCTGGATCGCTTTCGATGGAAACCGTTAACATTTCTCCAAGTAAAGCGCTGTAGTAAAAAGGCGTTCCTCCAACAAGTAACGGTATCTTTTTTCTTGCGATAATTCTATCGATAGCCCCAGCTGCCTCTTCGACAAAACGGGCTGCTGTAAAAGTCTCATCGGGATCGGCAACATCTATATTATGATGTACTGTGCGCAATCTGTCCTCTCTTGATACCTTATCGGTACCAATATCCATATATCTATATACCTGCCTAGAATCGACGGAAATTATCTCGCCCGAGATAGCAGGCGCTAGCTTTAGGGAAATGGCCGTCTTCCCGATAGCGGTGGGACCTATGATGGCGACCAGCTTAATTCTGCCTCTGTTATGAAGGTGCATTTTTTTCTCCTGAAGTTTCATCGACTTGAAATGTCCTTCGTTAAATTACTATAATCCAAATAACTTTGAAGCAGCAACGTTGCAGCAATCATGTCCACTTTGTTCCTTTTTTTCTTGCCCGACATCCCGCTATCGCGCAAATAATTCTGCGCGATAGTTGTGGTAAATCGCTCATCCCACAAAATAAAGGTTATATCGGGAAATTTTTTCTTCAATTTATCGGTCAACTCACTGATAGCATCAGCTTCCCTGTCTTTTTTTCCGTTTGTGCGAATGGGAAGCCCTATAACCACCTTTTTCACATTATGTTTTCTTATAAGCAAGGTTAAATCTTCGAGCCAGCTGCCCTGGGCATTCAAAAAGCCAACCCCTTGGGCAAATATGCCAAGGGGGTCGCTGATTGCAATTCCTATACGCACGCTCCCTATATCTAAAGCCAAAATGTGCTCCAACCGACTTATACCCCCAATAATTCGGTTAAAATCCTAGGTACGGCATTTAGGGCATCTTCCAGTTTTTCGACTTCCTTTCCTCCGGCCTGGGCGACATTAGGTCTCCCTCCTCCTCCACCGCCAACTATTTTCGCAATCCTATCGATAAATTTACCGGCATGTATACCATCTCTTACAGCATCCTCGTCTGCCATGGCGACAAGAACTACCTTCCCTTCAAAAGAGCTGCCTAAAACCAGTAAGACCTTTTTGAGTCCCTTTTTGAGATGGTCTCCAACTTGGCGCAATATATCGGCATCCAAATCCTCGAATTTGCCTGTCAACACGGTAAAACCATTTACTATTTGGCGTTGAGATAGTATTTTATCACATTGCGATAAAGCAAGTTTCAAATTAGACCTTTGCAATTCTGATTTTAAATTTTTAATATCCTGAAATACATCGGTAAACTTTTCCTTTAAAGATCCTGCTTCGACGCCGGAAATTAAGGTCAAATCCTTTACAAGATCAAACAACTCTTGATAATGACTTACGGCTGCCATCCCTGCCAGGGCTGTAATTCGTCTCAAACCCGATCCTATGCTTTCTTCTTCGACTATTTTTATCAAGCCAATGTCGCCGGTAGCATTAACGTGCAATCCGCCGCAAAGTTCGGCACAATAACCTGGTATCTGAATGACGCGCACTCTATCCCCGTATTTTTCATCGAAAAATGCCTTTGCACCTATTTTCTTAGCTTCTTCCATCGATGTCTCGAAGATGTTCAACTTGATATTGGCCTGTATGACCTCATTAGCAATTTGTTCTATTTTTACTATGTCGTCGCGAGATATTGCATCAAAATGGGTAAAATCGAACCGTAAGTAATCAGGAGAAACGTAGGAGCCTGCTTGACGAATGTGGGGGCCTAAGACACGCGTTAAGGCTTCGTGAACAATATGGGTAGAGGTATGGTGGCGCCTAATGGCATTTCTTCGTGAAAGGTCAACCTTAGCTTTCGCTTCATCATCGGCTGAAACATATCCCGACTTAACCCTGACACGATGAGCTATAAGCACATCGTGATAGTAATATGTATCAAGCACCTCCAATTTACCTGTGGACGTTTCTATCCATCCTTTATCTCCCACCTGTCCGCCCTTTTCGGCATAAAAAGGGGTTTCAGCCAACAGGATTTCTACCTCTTCCCCTTCATGAGCTTCCTCTACCTCCCGAGAATCCTTTAATATGGCCAAAACTTTCGATTCAGCTTCATCGCTCTCATATCCTACGAATTTCGTCGGACCAAATTTAGCCAAAAGGGCAGAATGAACTTCTTTCTGCACCGTCGATGCAAGCTGTTTGCTCGCAGTTCTTGCCATTTCCCTCTGACGCTCCATGCATCTCTCAAATTCTTCTCTATCGACTTCAATGCCCTGCTCTTGACATATCTCTTCGGTCAATTCAAGGGGAAAACCATATGTGTCGTATAAAGTAAAAGCTGTTTCTCCCGATAGTACCGAGCTACCGGATCTTACTACCCTTGATATCTCCTCTTCAAGCAAAGCGCTCCCCTGATCTAAGGTCCTGCTAAACCTTTTCTCCTCCAGATTAATAACAGATTCTATGGTGGATCTATATTCCACTAATTCTTTATAGTGATCGGCCATGATCTCAAGCAATTCGGGCATCAGTTCAATCAAAAAAGGCCTATCGAGGCCGAGCACTCTTCCATAACGCGACGCCCTTCTGAGCAACCTTCTAAGGACATATCCTCTACCCTCATTAGAGGGAAGCACGCCATCGGCTATCATGAATGCCAATGCTCTTAAATGATCGGCAATTACCCGCATGGCCGTATCAAAGCGTTTATTTGCGGCATATTCAACTCCTGACAAGCGCGATACCTTTTCAATTAAAGGCAGGAACAGATCGGTCTCGAAATCAGATCTGGCCCCCTGAACAATAGATGCCAGACGCTCCAATCCCATTCCCGTGTCAATGTTTTTCTTTGGCAAAGGCGTAAGGTTGCCTTCTTCGTCTCTGTTATATTGCATAAACACCAAATTCCACACTTCAAGATACCTATCACAATCGCACCCTACAAAACATTCGGGCTTTCCGCAAGAAAACGCCGGGCCTTGGTCGTATATCAGCTCCGAGCAGGGGCCACAAGGACCTATCGGGCCGGCAGCCCAAAAATTGTCCTTCTCTCCCATGCGCACAATTTTACTCTCAGGGAGGCCAACAACTTTATTCCAAATTTCGAAGGCTTCGTCGTCGTCCAAATAAATCGTAGCATACATTCTCTCCGGATCGAGACCAATTACTTCCGTTAAAAATTCCCACGCCCATGGAATGGCTCGTTCCTTAAAGTAGTCCCCAAAGCTGAAATTTCCCAACATCTCGAAAAACGTATGATGCCTCGAGGTCCTTCCTACATTTTCTATGTCGTTGGTCCTCAAACATTTCTGTGATGTGGTGGCTCTCAGAACCTCAGGTTTCTTCAACCCCAAAAAATAGGGCTTAAAGGGAACCATGCCCGCTATGGTAAACAGCAAGGTTGGATCATCCGGAATAAGACTGAAACTTGGAAACCTTTTATGTTCTTTTTGCTCGAAATACGATAGAAATAGCTCTCGTAATTCCTTTCCGCTTCGCTTTATCACAATAAAATGAAGCCTCCTTCTTAACAAGCACAAGACTTGATCTTGAATTATAATTCATTGACTGCTAATTGTTCAACAAATTCTTTCTGGCCACTTTAGAATCATGGATGACCCTTTCGTAGTCTACAGTCGTGTATTCGCCATTCCTATACACCCATTTGCCGTTCACAACTGTTCCCCACACATCCCTAGATGTTCCCGCAAAAACAATAAAACCGGCAAGGTTTTTTAAATCCCAACCAACGTAATGGGGTTTGTCGAGATCGACTAAAATAAAATCTGCCTTCCAATCTTCCCTTATCAAACCCGCCTTCGAAAAGCCCAAAGCCTTATAGCCGTTAACAGTAGCAATTTGGATTGCCTCTTTTGACTTTACCAATGTAGGATCTTTGTGCAACCCCTTCTGGATAAGAGATGCCGTCCGCATCTCAAGCCAAGGATCCAATCTGTTGTTGCTGGCAGCACCGTCACTTCCTAATGCCACATTTACCCTTTTTTGGATCATCTGTGATAGGGGGGCAAATCCGCTTCCAAGTTTCATGTTGCTACTTGGATTATGGACAATGGTTATGTTATCCTTCGCAATCTCAGATAACCTGTCTGCGGGGAACCATACTCCATGAGCCAAAACTAAGGATGCGACATTGGCAAGTCCCGTCTCATATAAAAGGCCGATCGGATCCTGTTTTAATTCGTTTATAATATAATTTCTCTCCCACTCCGTCTCAAGCCAATGAGTATGTATCCCTGCATGTAATCCTCTGGCGATTTCCGCTATTCTTGCCAACTTCTTGGGCGAAACGGTATAAGGTGCGTGGGGACCGAGCTGAACGGTTATCATTTCATCTTTGCCATGCCAATTATCGTAAAGCTTAATACCCTCCTTAAGCTTCAACGAAAAGAGAGGATCTTTGCCGATTAAACCCTGGCAAAGTCCACATCTCACACCTATTTCCAGGGCCGCATTTGCAACTTCGTCCATGTGAAAATACATGTCGCCAAAGCAAGTAACTCCGGCACTTATCATTTCTATAATTCCCAGTTGGGTGCCTATTCGTATGTGATTGGACTTGAGCTTTCCCTCAACAGGCCATATGTGTTTTTCTAACCAATCTTTCAAGGGAGCTTCTTCGCCAAGGCCTCGCAACAGCGTCATAGCCACATGGGTATGGGCGTTCACGAACCCCGGCAATAGTGCCTTTTTACTTTCACACAAACATTCTTCTTTGGCCCTTATCTTAGTCCCGTGGCCTTTCGGCAATATCGATGAGATACGACCTTTGGACACTGCAACATCACATATTTCCGCCCTCTCGCGATCTCCATCCAGTACTACAGCATCCCTAAAAACTATGTCAGCTTCTAAGCAACTTGCGACATCTGGGCTGTAAGTCGTCATTCTTCCCACCTTCCAAGATATTGCTCTTGTTCGGGAGTCATCCCTTCCAGTCTAATACCTAAAGCTTCTAGCTTATAGGAAGCCACTGCCCTGTCTATCTCGGAAGGAACTGGGTAAAGTCCCGGTTCGAGATCGTTCTCATGAATATAAAGAACCGATAATAGCTGAAGTGCAAAGGATAGATCCATGATTTCGATGGGATGGCCATCTCCACCGGCAAGGTTTACCAGCCTTCCCTCGACCAACAGATGCAAAGATCTCCCATCATGGGTCGTGTATGTCGTTACGCCGGGGCGCGTTATTGACTTTTTAGCCGCTATTTCACCCAAATCTATACAGGATATCTCGACGTCGAAGTGACCTGCATTTGCCAAAATTGCTCCATTTTTCATGACGGCAAAATGCTCTTTTCTGATCACATTAATGTTTCCCGTGGTAGTTACGAATATGTCCCCTGTTCGGGCTGCAGTAGCCATGTCGGTTACGTTGAAACCATCCATATAAGCCTCTAAAGCTCTATGGGGATCCGATTCGACAATCGTCACTCGCGCTCCAAGCCCCGATGCCCTGGAGGCTACCCCCCTGCCGCACCATCCGTACCCGCATACGACGACTTCCTTTCCGGCAATCAACATATTGGTCAGCCTGCATATTGCATCCCATACAGATTGGCCTGTTCCGTATCGGTTATCAAAGAGATGTTTGCTCAACGCATCATTGACCGCTAGCATGGGAAAAGCCAGGATCCCCTCATTTGACATCGCCTTCAGCCTCTTAATTCCCGTAGTTGTCTCCTCGCAACCGCCCTTTATATAAGGCAGGAGATCGGATCGCTCCTTGTGAATAAGCGTCACCAAATCTCCTCCATCATCTATTAGTATTTGTGGAGACCAGGCAAGCAGGGCATGCAGGTTACCATAATATTCGTCCCTTGTCATTCCGTGCCAGCTGTAAACCCTTATGCCGTTGGCGACCAGCGCTGCGCAAATATCGTCCTGTGTTGACAGGGGATTGCTCCCGGCAGCCATGACTTCGGCACCTAAAGCCTTAAGAGCCCTCAGAAGACACGCGGTCTTCGCCTCAAGATGCAGGCAGGCAGCAACCTTGACACCGTTTAAGTGGCGTTCTGGTTTAAATTTCTCTTGAAGAAGCTTTAAAACAGGCATAAAATTCCACGCCCATGCAATCTTTATTTTGCCTTGGTCTGCCAAAGCTGGATTTGCTATTCGGTATTCCTCCATAATATTTATCCGCCTCCCAGATTTGTTATTTCGTTGCAGATTCTAACGTCCCTTTCTTCATTTTCCAATCGACTCTTCGGCCTTCTTTATATCTTCCAAACACAAAGATTTGGAAGCCGCTTCAAGTATCGATCTTTCATAAGGTTTCTCTAGTATACCAACTTCTGTTACTATGCCAGAAATCATGTCGTTTGGAGTAATGTCGAAGGCAGGATTCCATACGGAAATATCATCGAGGAAGATTTTTGCACCGCCAAAGGAACGCACCTCTTCGGGTTTTCTTTCTTCTATCGGTATGGCTTCCCCATCGACCAAGTCCATATCTATGGTGCTCCTTGGAGCTGCCACATAAAAAGGAATTCCGTGATGACGACATAAAAGGGCCAGATTATAGGTACCTATCTTATTTGCCGTATCGCCATTTGATGCTATTCTGTCAGCACCCACTATTACAAGATCCACTCCACCCTTCTTCATCAAAAAGGCTGCCATGTTGTCGCATATCACAGTTACATCCAGACCTTCCGTCCATAGCTCCCAAGCCGACAACCTGGCTCCTTGGAGCAAAGGCCTTGTTTCGTCACAGTAAACCCTTACATCTTTTCCTATAGCCTTGCCCATTTTTATGATTCCAAGAGCTGTGCCCACAGCGCCAGTGGCAAGGGATCCTGCATTACAATGCGTTAGAACATTACATCGTTCAGGCAAAAGGTTTTGACCGTAAAAGGCGATTAAGTTCTCTATCTGTATTTCTTCTTGATGAATTTTGTTAGCTGTTTCAAGCAAATGATCTTTTAGCTTTGCTTCGACCGATTCGCTGCTCGAGCATTTGCAATCTGTCGCCTTTAAAAAACTTGCCGTTGCCTCCTCCATTTTCTTAAGAGCCCAAAACAGATTCACTGCAGTGGGTCTGGTCTTGGAAAGGCGCTCAATAGCACTTTGAACCCCACAAATTCCCCCTTCGGCAGCCAGAACCACTCCATAACCTGCTGCTATCCCTATTGCCGGTGCCCCTCTAACTATCATGTCTTCAATGGCTTCGGCAACATCTATGTAGTTTACGCATTTAACGTAAGATATTTCAAACGGTATTTTTCTTTGATCCAATAGATATAATGAGCCGTTCTCCCACTTTATTGGCTCGGGCGTTGACAATTGAAGTCACTCCTTGTTTTTAAATTGTTATTCTTCTTTAAAATAGATGGATATTATCTCAGCATTGGCCCTTCCGTCTATCATGCAGAGGGAAACTTCATCTCCAATTGCAACCTGAGATAGAGAGACAACTGTTTCGCCATCTTTGGAAAGGCAAGTTATCCACCCTCTAGAAAGACATTTTAAAGGTGACAAAGCGTCCAAAGAAGCCGCTGCGTGAGTCAGTCGCTCTTTCAAAGAGGATATAATCTTGTTCAAGTTCATTGAAAGATTTTGGGTAAGCCGCGCTATCTCAATACCGGCGGGATGAAGATAGAGGTTTTTAAGTATGTTTTGTAATCTAGCCAACTGTCTTTCGCACAAATTAGATTCCTGTTGGCATTTATGTAAAACAAGAGAGAACAGCCTGGCCTTCATGTGCCTTATTTGTTTATAAAGCTCTATGCGATCGGGAAAGACGTTTTCTGCGGCCGCCGAAGGCGTAGGAGCACGCATATCGGCAGCTAAATCGGACAACGTCCAGTCGATTTCATGACCTACCCCTGTGACGACCGGAAAAGGGCAGGCCCTAATGCTTCGCACTACTCTCTCGTCATCGAAGGGAGTCAGATCGTCCCGGCTTCCTCCTCCTCTGACCAAAAGCAGGATATCCAGCTCTTTCGTTGCAGCCAATTGCATTGCCCTAACTATATCCTGTGGGGCTTCTATTCCCTGTACCAACGTAGGAAACACGTATATTCGACATTGAGGAAAACGTTTTTTTGCGACCTTAATGACATCCTTTACAGCAGCACCAGTTTGCGAGGTCACAACTCCAACCTTGTTCGGATAAGGAGGCAACTTTCTTTTGACTCGAGGATCAAACAAGCCTTCCTTCTCCAGCCTTTTTTTCAATTCTTCCTTTGCCCTTGTTTGAGCTCCCTTTCCCAGAGGAAGGATATTTCGAGCATATAACTGATATGCACCTTGAGGTGGATAAAGACCAATGTACCCCTGCACTATCACCTCATCGCCTGCCTGAGGCCAAAGGGGAATATAGTTAGCATTGCTTTTAAACATCACGCAAGATAATCTGGATTGTTTGCTCCCGATCGAAAAATATACGTGGCCGCTATTATGTCTTTTGATTTCGATTATTTCTCCTTTAACGGCAACGTTCCGGAGAATCGGATCCTTTTCGATCAGATCCTTTATATAAAATGTTAGTTCATCTACAGTTATTACATTAGATGTCTTTGGCAAATTGTTAAGCAGAGGCATTTCCCTCGACATCTTTGCCATCTCCTTCGACTTCGGCAATGGATCTAACAATCTTGCCCAATACGCCGTTAACAAAACGTCCCGAATCCTCAGTCCCAAAGCGTTTAGCCAATTCTATAGCTTCCGAAATGGCTACGGGTATGGGAACGACCTTGCTATAGACGCCCTCGAACAATGCCAATCTTATAGCCTCAAGATCGACGGTAACCATTCGTTCAGGTCGCCATCCAATTATATGCATCCTTATTAAATTATCAATTTCAACCCTCTTTTCCCATATCTCCTTGACAAGCCAAATTGCATAATTCACGACCTCTTCCGATTCTCCATCGAAAGGAAAAAGTGCCATGGCTTCGTCGGGCGTTTGGTCATTTCTAAAATCTAGTGCATACAACAATTGTAAAGCTATTTCTCTCGCTCTTCGACGTTGCTGTTGAAGCAAAGACAAGCTATCTTGCCTCCCGTCTTAGTGTCTTCTGTCCATAATAGATGAAAAAAGATCGCTTAATTTACCGCTTATTACTAAACCGGCAATTCCCCATCCTATGAAACCGAATAAAATACAAAGGCCCAGGCCTTTTAAACCAAGTTGCGATATACCTGCTATGATTGCAACCACAGATCCCCAAAAAATTGGATATTTTCTGAGCCTATTCATCAATGCAGGGGCATCGAAGCTTTCTTCTTTAGACGTCCATGAAATCTTTACTTTCAAGCCCAGAGGGGCAAAAAGGTTAACAAGTTTATCCTGCAGCTCCTTCTTAACTGCGAGATCTCCGGAATGCGGAGAGACTACGATGACGTTAGCAACATTGTCATCTCCTTGCAACGTAGCCTCTCTTGCTTTATATTCCGGCGGCATTACAGTATTTGCCAAGGAAGTAATGGCCTCTTTCGATAGCCAGAGTTCCCCTAATTTGCCCCTACGCCACAGATATTCCATATCTTATATGGCTCCTTTTAAATATTTAATTTAATCTGCAAATCCAAGTACCCTGTATCGAAGTTGTTGCTATTGTATACTATCCCCATATTGATCCAGTTGCTTATTTTCCGCAAAATGGATTCCCTGCACATGGACATTCACTGCTTTAACGATATAACCAGTATAATTTTCGATCTGGTTTTTTATGGCCTCTTGCACGTCCCAAGCTATATCAGGGATTCTTAATCCATACTTGACCGATATATACGTATCAACCACTACCTCGTTTGGAGTGCCTTCTTCGATGGTTATCTTAACTCCGCTAGTTGGCCTTCGCCCCAAGCGCAGATTAGCCACCAATCCAGAACTGGCGGGCAAAACGCCGGAGACGCTTTTTAGAGCCTCAATAGCCATTTGTGATATTACCTCTTCCGCAATAACTACTTCGCCCTGGGGTTGCGCTTCCTCCAAAACTGGCTCTTCCTGAGCCGTTTCTTCTTCAATTTCATACTCATTGACATTCTGAATTTCGTCATCGTATGAGTCTTTATCGGTGCCTTCCTGCAATTCGCTTAAATATTTCTCTCTTTCTTCGTCCATAACTATATCCCTCCTTATTTATTTAACCCATCAGGGTCGATCGAAAGGCCGCAATTGGGACATATTAGGAATTCGTTTTCATCAAGAAGCATTGGATTAAACATGAACACCTGCTCACATCCGGGACAGCTCATCGATTCATAATAATCAGGCTCCACGTCTTCCGCATCTGCATCTTCTTCAAAGTATTCATATAAGGCATCAACTGCTTCCTCTAAATTATTCAAATCCATATCGAACTCGGAACAAAGGGATGTAAGTTTTTCGATCTTTTCATCTTGATTTTTAATTTTTACGTGTAAAGATTCTATTTCATTCAAAAGAGCATCGAGCAGATCTATCCAAGCTTTTTTTACGTCTTTACATGTCTCCGGCACGGAGATTTCCGATAACAACATTTGCATTCTTCGAGCCTTTTCTTCTAAATTCAAGGCTATACCCCCTTGCTCTTATCGCGTTCCAAATATTCGCCTGTACGGGTATCTATAAGCACGACATCTCCAACCTCGACAAACATTGGAACAGTAACAGTCAGACCAGTCTCCAGAGTCGCCGGCTTTCCTCCCCCTGAAACGGTATCGCCCTTATAACCTGGAGGAGTATCGACAACTTTCAAGGCGACAGTATTCGGAAGATCCACTCCAACTACATTGCCTTCATAAAGCCTCAATGTAACCTCTAAATTATCGCTCAAATACATCGCCTTGTCACCAAGCAGTGTGGAAGGAATATATATCTGATCGTAATTTTCCAAATCCATGAAGACGTAGTTATCTCCTTCTTTATATATGTATTGGGCCTCCCTTTCGTCAAAGACAACCCTCTCAAACCTTTCTCCAGCTCTAAAAGAGGTTTCGATTATCGTTCCGGAATATATGTTTTTAAGCTTCGTCCTGACGATTGCCCCTCCTCGGCCCATTTTATGATGCTGATAGTCTACAATTTCCCAAATGCTGTCTTCCCACTTTATCATCATTCCCTGTCTAAAGCTATTGGTGTCTACAATTTGTGCCATACGCTATCCTCCTAATGTTCGGTTTAGAGTTTTATTAATTTTATCTTATATGTGTTTTACGCATTGTCAAGATATAATAATCTATAACAACTCTCTGATGATTGCACTTACCTTCTCTATGCTAAAATCATCCCTATCTATTTGCTCAACCACCTTTCCTTTTTTAAATATCACAATTCCGTTAGGAGTTCCTGCTATTCCCACGTCGGCCTCCTTGGCTTCCCGCGGTCCGTTTACCTCGCATCCCATAACGGCAACGATCAAACCATCCGGAAGCCCCTTTAATAAGGGGCTTATGTCTTCCACAATTTTAGCTACATCTAAATGCTTTCTTCCGCACGTAGGACACGAAATGATCTCTACTCCCTTTTTTCTCAATCCCAGGGACCTAAGCAAGGCGTAACCGGCCTTTGCTTCTTCTACGGCCGGAGCGGACAAACTTATCCTCATCGTGTCCCCAAGGCCTTGCGTCAGAAGCAATGCCATACCTGCAGCCGATTTGACCAACCCATCGGGCATTACTCCAGCTTCCGTGATCCCGATATGAAGGGGGTATTTGGGAAAATGCTTGGAAAGCAATAAATTTGCGTTGACCGTTTCGGTTATGGATGTGGATTTACAAGAAAGAATGATATCTTCAAATCCCATGTCCTCAAGCATTTGAAGCTGCTCCTTAACGGCCAAAAAAAGAGCTTTAGCCTTATTTCCGTAAGACTGTCTCATTTGGACATTGCTTAACGAACCGCTGTTCGATCCTATCCTTATAACGGCTTTTCTCTCCCTTGCCAAGTTGACTATATCAACGAGGCCCTCCTTCGGCATATTTCCAGGGTTAATCCTAATAGCCATACAACCGGTCTCAAGCGCTGCAAGAGCTAGCTTGAAATCGAAATGAATATCAGCCATTATCGGCACTTTCGAGAATTGCAAAATATCCCTAAGGTATGGAAGGCAATTAATATTAGGGAAAGCCACGCGAAGAAGTTCACACCCCTCTTCAGCCAGCGAATCTATCTCCTTTCTACATGCTTCTACATCGGTAATCGGAGTTTTGAGCATACTCTCCACTCGGACGGGAAAACCGCTCCCTATGATTAGGTTTCCTATAGCAACCCTCTTCCGTAGTGTTGACATTTGGATCACCTGCTAAATATCCTAGTTATGTCTTGCCATGTAATTAATGCTATTAAGGCGAGAAGCACCATCATTCCTATAAAGTGTACTTTTTGTTCGATGTATTCGGGAACTTTCTTACGAAAGATCATTTCGATGGTGACGAAAAGCAACCTACCACCATCAAGAGCCGGAAAGGGAATTAGGTTGAATAAACCCAAGTTTAAGTTGATTATTCCCAGGAAAAATAAAAATGTCCATACTCCGCTTTTTGCTGCCTCGCCCGCCATTTCCGCTATCCCAACTGGCCCGGTAACATCTATCTTCTGCCCGCCAAATACCCAATTTACAAGGGCGCTGAAAATGTTTTTCGTCATCTCCCATAAATATTTTAGCGAGTATTGAATGGCGGAGAGCCCTTCGTATTTTATCTGCCCAGGTTTTATCCCCAATATATAAGCTCCGGTGACAGGATCGGGTTTTAGCAATACATTCCGAAAGACGAGCCGTCCCACTTCCGGGCGCTCCACTTCGATCGTTACCGGATTGTCTGCGTTGCTCTTTAAAGTTGTGGCCATTTCCAACCAAGTTGTAACTTTTTTGTCGTTTATAGACGTTATCGTATCTCCCGGTAGAAGCCCTATCGACTCTGCAGGATAACCGGGCATGAGCTCGCCGATTCTGGCGTGTTCCATGTCTAGCACTCCATGGCCCCAGAGGAAGAGGGTGGCAATAACAATTGCGAGTAAAATGTTGATTATGGATCCGGCCGCCAAAATAAGCCATCTTCGTGCGGGGCTTTTGGCGCTAAAGCTCCTTTCAGGATCTTCAACTTCTCCCTCCACAGCCTCTCCCATCCCAGCTAACCGCACAAAACCGCCTATGGGAAATACCCTTATAGACCAGAGCGTTTCCCCTTTTCTTTTTCTATATATCGCAGGGCCCATGCCAAAGGCAAATTCATGGACCTGAACTCCCAGCAACCTGGCCGAAATAAAGTGTCCAAATTCATGGGAAACTACGCACACACCTATTACTATTATGAAAGAAACAAGGGCAAACATTAAATTTTTATCTCCTTTCGCTAAAAAGGCGACATAGTTCTCTAGCTATACGTCGACCAAATTCAACAAGAGAAATCGCTTCTTCCAAGCCGTTTAAATTTGACGGTCCATTATAAGACAAAAGAGCTTTTTCCAACAGAGGGAAAATATCAACTATAGAAATTTTTCCTTTTACAAAGGCTTCAACGGCAACTTCATCGGCGCCGACAATTATGGGCGGATAGGCATTCCCCATCTGCAACGCCCTCCTTGCCAGGGAGTAACATGGAAATTTATTTTCATCCAGTCGTAAAAAATCCAATTTCCATTTCTCAGTGATGGCCAATCTATGGAATAGATGCCCTATCTTTAAACGTTTTGGGTATGAAAGGGCAAAGGATATTGGAATCCTCATATCGGGCTCACTTAAAAACATCTTCACACTCCCGTCGCTAAACCTCACACAGCCGTGTGCAAGGGAGTCGGGCTGAACTACTGCATTTATCTTTTCGATTGGCAGGGCAAAAAGATAACTTGCCTCCATTACCTCAAATCCTTTGTTAAGTAACGTGGCACTATCTACGGTAATCTTCGAGCCCATGCTCCAAGTAGGGTGTTTTAATGCCCTTGAGGGTGTGGCCAGCTTCATTTCTTCATAGGAAGAGTGCAGAAAGGGACCTCCGGAGGCCGTTAGTATAATCTCCTCGATCTCATTCAAGTCTTCTCCAAGCAAGCACTGCCAAACTGCATTATGTTCGCTGTCTATGGGACGCAGGGGATCTGCAAGGGATGCTTTTTCCATTATCCAGGGACCGGCGACTATCAAGCTTTCTTTATTGGCCAATGATACTTCTATCTTTCGATCTAAAGATGCCGATAAAGCTGCTATGGCTTCCGTTCCGGAAGAAGCAAAAACAATGTGATCCATCCCTTCATCTATAAGCTGCATCAGTCCTTCATGTCCAACTAAAACCTTTACGCTTTCGTCATATAAAGCGAAATTCGATGCAGCGACATCGTCGTAGATCACTACGTATTTAGGCTTAAATTCATCGACAAGTTTTTTAAGCTCCTTGATATTAGACCTCACTGCCAAGGCTCTGACGTCAAACTCTTCCGGAAACCGTCTGCAAACATCTAATGTAGCCCTTCCAATGGATCCCGTAGCACCAATGACAGCTAATCTTTTTTGGCTCAATTTAATATCACCTCAAAGGCCAGAAAGATCAATGTTGAGTTAATCAAAATGCTGTCAAACCTATCCAAGAAACCTCCATGTCCAGGTATGAGAGAGCCGCTGTCTTTAGCACCCGCCTCTCTCTTGAAAAGGGATTCGAAAAGATCCCCTACTTGACCCGCAACGCCAACCATTGCCCCCAACAAAATCCACGGCACAGGGGGTATTTTATAATAATATGAAATGATAGCAGCACATAAAATGCTTCCCGAAAGACCTCCTATGAACCCCTCCAGTGTCTTTTTAGGGCTTATGTAAGGAGCAAAAGGTGTTCTTCCGAATTTACTGCCAATTAAGTAAGCAAACACATCGCAGCTCCAGGTGCATAAAAAAAGAGAAAACAATAATTGTATACCTATAGGCCTCTGTCTAAGTAGGACCAGGAAAGACCATGGAAGGACAACCAACATGAGGCCGCTTAACACTCCCCCTACGTTTAAGAGTGCATAGCTTTTATTTATAGTGATTTTCCTGATTAATTCGATAGCCAACACGACGTACGATTGTAAAATGAGCAATAATGTAAGGGCCGTAAAGGAACACCCTTTATAGGCCAAATATATCGCTATCGCTCCTGCGATCAAGCCTATGCCCTTGGATATATGAGAGAAACTGGAGAAAAGTCCGTAATATTCCCATAAAGAAACCAAGGCGATCGCTGAGGCTATCAGAAGCCAAAAAATCCCACCGATATGGATTCCCCCAAGTATGCAAGCAACTATTACGATGCCACTAATTGCGCGTTTTTTTAGTTCTCCCATTTATGATCTGATTCCTCCGTAACGTCTCTCTCTCCTCTGATATTCTTCGACAGCTTCACGTAATTTGCCCTCATCGAATTCAGGCCAAAGGCAATCGGTAAAATAAAGTTCGCTATAAGAAGACTGCCAAAGCCAGAAATTGCTCAACCTCTTCTCTCCGCTAGTCCTAATTATTAAATCAGGATCGGGAACATCGGGAAGGTAAAGATAGCCTCTAAAACACTCCTCATCGATCTCCAAGACATCGTCGCAGTCTGTTTTGGCAGCCAAAATTTTATTTACGGCATCTATGATTTCCTGCCTTCCGCCGTAATTTAAGCACAGGATGAGATCCAGTTTATCTCCTACTTCCGTCTCTTTCTCGGCCCAAAGGGCCAAATCCCTCAGATCCTCCGGAAGTTTATCTATGCGTCCGGAAAAGCGAAGGCGAATGTTTTCTTCTACAAGCCTTTTGACCTTGCATTTAATGTAATATCTGAAAAGCCCAAATAGGCCTAAAACCTCTCCCTTGGGACGTCTCCAATTTTCAGTAGAAAAAGCAAAAAGGGACAGATACCGTATACCCATTTCAATAGCAGCCATTACAGTCTTCTCCACGGCCTTTACTCCTGCGTAGTGCCCCATTATCCTGGGTAAATGCCGCTGTTTCGCCCACCGCCCGTTGCCATCCATAATTATGGCAACATGAGAAGGCATTATTGCTTCGCCGCTTGCCTTATCTCGTCCCACCGAGCTTTTACCTCCTGGATATCTTGCCACGTCAAATGCCTAGGACTGCCGACCTTGCGCGATTGATTTCTGAGCAGGTAGCTGGGATGAAACATTGGCATAAGTTTAATCCCATACCAATCGAACCACTTTCCCCTAAGCTGTGTAATCCCTTCGTGCGTAGTCTTAAGCAACCACTTGGTTGGCGTATTCCCTAAAGTAACCAAAATTTTCGGCTGTACTAAGGAAATTTGAGCAAAAAGATAATCGTTACATGCCGAACACTCCTCAACTGTGGGAACTCTGTTTTGGGGAGGCCTGCACTTGACGACGTTTGTGATATAAACTTCACTCCTATCGATGCCTGCTGCAGCGAAGATCTGATTCAACAACTGTCCGGCCTTTCCAACGAAAGGCAAGCCCTGTAAATCTTCGTCAGCTCCAGGCCCTTCTCCGACGAACATCAGTTCGGTTTTTTTCGATCCCTCCCCGAATACGCTTTGAGTCCTGTTTTCCGAGAGAGGACATTTTCTACATTCCTTGACTTTTTCTTCAAGAATTTTCCAAGTTTCGTCTACTTTTTTGTCGATCTCCTTCCCAGATAAAAGATAGAGAGTTTCAGACATCGCTTTTCCTCCATCCTTCGATCAAAATGTCAATTTCACCCAAATCCAATCCAGTCAAAAATGGCAAAACCGAAAAAATTCTACGTTGCACCTTTCGGCCGACTTCAATGAATTTGTATTTGCCAATAGACACAACTAAAGAGACGTTTAGGGATACCTTTCCATCGTTGTCAGACTTTACTCTTACCTCTTTAACTTCACACACCTGTGCTCCAAGAGAGGCCACTCGTCTAACAATTTGTTCTATAGCTAAAGGCCCTACCTCGACTTCTCCATAGTAACTAAAAGGAGGTCTGACTATCGTTTTCTCCGCGTCATCCGATCCTCGCATATGAGAGGACCAAAAGGTCTTAAGTCGACCCACCACCTTGCCCGCGAAATTTCTTCTCACCTGGACATACGTTACTGGAATAACATGTTGTCGTTTTACACGACGTTCCCTTAAGGCCTGTTCAATTTCCTCCTTTGTGGCGATTTCCTCGATGTAGATATAACGCTCTGGATTGGGCAACGAAAGTTGTTTGCTAATTTTTAAAGCCATGCCAGGCGATGTAGCGACAATCAATATGGTGCCGGGTGCAGATTTTTCCAGGACCCTTACGACCTGATCCCTATGATCGGAAAACTCGAACAAAGCCCTTCTAATCGCTCTGACCTGATTTTGTTCGGTCTTGGCACTTTTACCGCACAATATTTTCCCATTTTTTATTAAAAGCCCGTCATCAATTATGTACTCTGCCCCGAATTGTCTCGCTATAAAGTGCGCTCTCTGGCTTTTGCCAGTCCCTGCGGGACCTATAAAGGCAAGTACTTTAAACTCTGTCGCCAAGTCTTCTCATCAACTTTCTTAAAGTACTTATAAATTGTTCGTTTTCCTCAGGTAACCCGATAGACACGCGTAAATACCCCTGCAGACCCAAATCACTTGCTGGACGAACAATTATGCCCTCTTTCAAAAGTTCGTTAAACATCTTTTGCTCGTCATTGACTTTTATCAGAATAAAGTTTGTAACCGTTTCTCTAACCTCCATGCCCATATTTACAAGGGCACGTGTAACTTTTTCCTTTTCAAGCAAAGTCAACTCCCGGATCTTCTCAACGTAATTGTCTTCTTTTAAGGCTGCAATGGCAGCAGCTTGAGCTATAGAGTTGACGTCGAAAACGCGCCTTACCTTAGCGTAGGCATTCGTGATGGGTTTGGGGACGATACCATATCCGACTCTCAACCCGGCCAAACCGAAAATCTTGGAAAAGGTCCTCAGTATCACGACATTTCCAATTTCGTGAAAAAGCTCTATGCCAGAAAGATATTCGGGGTCTGTAACGAATTCAGCATATGCTTCGTCCACTACCAGCAAAATGTTCCGTCTATTAAGGAATGAAGAAAGAACCAGCATATCATTCCGCGGTAAGAAAAGGCCTGTAGGGTTATTGGGATCGCATAATACCAACAATTTTGTTTTCTCCGTACAGGCTTCCATGATATCGGTGACGCTAATTCTCATATCGTGGTCTACGGGAACTTCTACACAATTAGCTCCACATGCCGATGCAGCTAACTTGTAAAGGGGGTATGTCGGTTTGGAGATTACAATTTCGTCATCTTCCTCGAGCAGTGCTTGAAAAAGCGCGAAGGTAACGCCCTCGGTGCCAGCGCCGACAATTACTTCCTGCACGGAAACGCCTAATTTTCTGGCAATTGCCTTTCTAAGGGAATAAGCCTCAGCGTCTGGATATCTGTTTAGCATTTTAGAAGCTTCGTCGATTGCACTTAGAACGCTATCCGGAAGAGGCCACGGGTTCTCGTTAGAACAAAGTCTCACTACGCGAGTTAAACCCAATTCACGCTTTAATTCCTCTATCGACTTTCCTGGTTTATAGGGTTCAACGTCGGCAATTGACCTACGAATGAAATTTTCTAACCACATGATAACATCTCCTACCGTTTTGCTTTTTATTGTTTTCTCTCTTTAATTTTATCCTTTCCCTCATGGACCTCTGCGCCGAGAAGGATCAATTTTTCGGCCATATTCTCATAACCCCTGTAGAGATGATGAACATCGTAAACAACGGTTTCACCCTCGGCCGCCAACCCTGCGAGAACTAAAGCCGCTCCTCCACGCAAGTCTGTTGCATATACCTCAGCGCCAATTAACGAAGATTGCCCGTGTATAATAGCGGTATTACCTTGGAGTTCAATTTGAGCACCCATCTTTTGCAGTTCGCTGGCGTGGAGAAAGCGGGATTCAAAAATAGTTTCATAAATTACACTCGTACCCTCTGCCAGTGAAAGCAAGGCCATCATCTGCGGTTGCAGATCCGTGGAAAAGCCCGGATAGGGCATAGTCTTAACCGTAAGACCCCTTGGACGGTCTGGAGAGTTGACTCGCAATTCGTTTTCTTTGTTTATCACTTCTATTCCGGCTTCATCAAGCTTAGCCAGGAGAGCGTTTAGGTGTTCGGCAATCACACCTTTTACAGTGACATCTCCTCGGGTAATTGCCCCAGCCAAAAGGTATGTTGCCGCTTCAATACGATCAGGTATAATATCGATGGTTGCGGGGTTCAATTCCTTTTGCCCTCTGACGCGCAATATCCCGGTACCCTCTCCTTCTATGGCAGCACCCATGGACTTTAAAGCTCTGACAAGGTTGTCAATTTCGGGCTCCCTTGCGGCGTTTTCGATCAGCGTTTCCCCTTTTGCCAAAACAGCCGCCATGAGAAGATTTTCAGTGGCACCGACGGAAGGAAAATCGAGATAAATCCTTGCTCCAACCAATTTATCGGCCCTGGCAATTACTGCTCCTTTATCAAGCTCTATTTGCGCACCCATCTTAGAAAGACCCTTAAAGTGCAGGTCCATGGGTCTGCTACCTATAGCGCACCCGCCCGGAAGGGGCAAAATCACTCTTCCACATCGAGCAAGTAGAGGGCCCAAGACCAAAGAGGAAGCTCTCATCTTTCTGACAAGAGATGACGGTGTTTCCCAAGCTGGTTCGCCTTCAATTTCTATCGTCATCGTATGATCGTCGCGTTTGATAACTGCTCCTAAACTGACGAGCAAATCGCTCATCGTTTGCACGTCCAGCAATTTGGGCACATTTCGAAGATGCACTTCACCATTATCCAACAAAAGCGCGGCAGCCATGACCGGCAGGGCCGCATTTTTTGAACCCTGGACCTTTACCTTCCCTTTAAGAGGGGTTCCCCCATTTATCTTCAAAAAACCGGATTCTTGATTAGTCTTCACTTTCTCTCACTCCCTAAATCAATACTTACCAGTTTTTATGTAATTACTCAAGACATCAACTATGATTTCGGCTGCTCTTCCCTCTCCGAAAGGAGAGCCCGCTTTTGCAAGAATGCTTGCTTTGAATTTATCATCCCGCAATATTTTAAGCGATAGCTCGATAATTTTGGACGGTTCCCTGCCGGCCAGCACCGCGGTCCCCGAGCTCACCGCTTCAGGCCTTTCCGTAACATCCCTAAGAATTATTACGGGCTTTTTAAGGGTCGTCGCTTCCTCTTGGATACCACCGCTATCAGTCAATATCAAAGAGCTTCTATCCATTGTCCACACAAAATCATCGTATTCCATTGCATCGCATAAAATCACTCTCGAATGGCATCCCAAATATTTTTGCCATATTTCACGAACCAAGGGATTTTTATGCATTGGTACGACAACATAAAGTTCCGGCAAATCATCTAATATCTTCGTTAAAGCTTTACAAATAGCTTCGAGAGGTTCACCCCATGATTCTCTTCTGTGAACGGTGGCAAGTAACATCGGAGCACCGGTCGGCAATTTGTCCAATGAAAACTTTGGGGGCCTTGCGGCCTTTTTTACAGCCATAAGAGCATCCACCACTGTATTCCCTGTAACCCATATTCTCGATGGATCGCAGCCATCGTTGATGAGGTTCTCCCTTGCCAATTTCGTTGGGGCAAACCAAAATGTAGCGAGCTTATCGGTCATTACCCTATTGGCTTCCTCAGGGAACGGCAAATACATATTGCCGCTTCTGAGTCCCGCTTCGACGTGGCCTATTTTAACTTTTCTGTAAAAAGCCGCTAGGGCCGATGCAAAAGTTGTCGTAGTATCTCCGTGCACCAAAACGACTTCCGGTCTTATATCATCTAGGACCTCCCCCACCTTCGTCAGCACAGATGACGTGATGTAATCTAGGCTTTGTTTTTCCTTCATGATGGATAAATTACAATTTGGCACAATATTGAACACTTTTAATGCTTGAGTTAAAAGGTCTGTATGCTGTCCTGTTGCCAGAACATAATAGGGCATATCACGCTCTTTCAATTTCATTATAACAGGAGCCATCTTTATGGCTTCCGGACGAGTGCCTATTATACAGCAAATTAAAGACATTGCGACAACCTCCATGCACAAGAGATACTCCGACTAAAAATACCGGGTTAAAAAAACCTTATGCTTATAAACAGCATTGCTAAATGGAAAGACACCATTAAGACTAACACAAAAGGAGGCGTGAACCCTCTCCGATGGAGACGATGATGTATATGCCCCTTATCGGGGCAAAAGGGAGAGACACCTTTCACAGTTCTTCGCAGTATAGCAAAGCACATGTCAATAAAGGGAATACCCCCGGCAAAGGCCAAAAATAAGCAAAGAGGTATAAAGGATTGTGTCAAAGGTGTATACGAAAATATCGAATACAATAAAATAGAGGCATGAAAAAACCCAAGAAGCGTACTGCCCCCATCCCCTAAAAAAGTCCTTGCTTCGGGGAAATTCCAAGGGAGGATCCCAATAGCGATGCCAAAGCCAAAAGCCCAAAAGATATTGTGGAAGACGACCATAAACATGCATGAACTTGCCGCGAATATGACCAAAACCAAACCATTCATGCCGTCGATCATATTATATGCACTTATCATGGCGGCAATCCACAAAGATGCGGTAAGCCAACCCCATAGGGGAAAATTGCCACTTTTGTACAGAGGAATTAAAGCTACTATTGAAGCAGTAATATGGACTAAAAGCCTAACTTTTGGAGATAGGCTTCTCATATCGTCCAGATATCCGACTAAAAATGTCGCGCTGGCACACCACGCAAAAAACGAAGGATCAAATTCAAAATGATCCCTCGCAAACAAAAGAAACAGAAGCAGACCGCTCCATAAGACGATGCCCCCACCGCGTGGCGTAACTTCTTTGTGGAGCTTTCTGGATTCGGGCATATCCAAAATACGATATCTAAAAGAGAGGGGAATGGAGATCTTTGTAATCCCCCATCCCCACATAAAGGACAAAAAAGCATAGAGGACCATTTCACTGCTCATAATGCAATTATCAGTTATTTTGTTCCGAATAAACGATCACCGGCATCGCCCAATCCGGGCAATATATAGCCGTGTTCGTCCAAGCGATCATCCAACGCAGCCATGTAGATGTCGACATCCGGATGAGCTTCCTTTACTTTCTGCAGACCTTCGGGTGCACCTATCAGACATACCAATGAAACTTTTTTACCTCCCCTTCTTTTTACTAAATCGATCGCCAAAACAGAAGAACCTCCAGTGGCCAGCATAGGATCGACAATGAGAATGTCCCTCTCTTCTATATCACCGGGCAACTTGCAATAATATTCAACAGGTTGAAGCGTCGCTGGATCTCTATATACCCCGATATGGCCTACTTTTGCGTTGGGTATCAGCTTAAGAATGCCTTGAACCATCCCGAGCCCTGCCCTTAAAACGGGTACAACTGCCATTTTTTTACCGGAAATAGTCTTGGCACGTGTCTTCGCCAGAGGTGTTTCGACCTCTATCTCCTCGACAGGAAGATCTCTTGTTATTTCATAAACCATTAAACCGGCTATTTCTTCTACTAACTCCCTGAACTCTTTAACGCTTGTCGAGGTATTCCTAATAATTCCTAATTTATGCTGTATCAGCGGATGATCCATTATCACCAGTCGCCCCTTCGAATGGCTACCCTTTCCCTCGATATCCTTGTTTTCATAGGCCCTTATTTTTTCAATGCGCCTAAAATGCCGACCGCCTTCAAAGGGTGTATCAAGCCACACTTCTACCATTTCCATTGCCTGCTCGACGCTTACAACCCTTCCTCCAAGGACGAGGATATTAGCATTATTATGGAGGCGACTCATCTTAGCCATAAAGCTGTCGGTACAAAGAGCGGCATATGCTCCCCGTACTTTATTTGCAGCTATTGACATGCCTATGCCGGTTCCACAGGACAATATTCCACGATCGCACTTGCCGGCAGCAACCATTTCGGCTGCCTTTATCCCGATATCAGAATAATCTACAGGCTCATCGTCTGAACCGACACCCAAATCGATAACATCTATATCCCTTTTAAAAAGATATTCCTTAGCTGCGTTCTTCAAAGCACATCCCGCATGATCGGCTCCGAGGACTATTTTCACGTTATAACCCCCTTGAGAATATTTCGCCTAAAATCTTTCCCGCTACTGTATATGGATCGATACTACGAGAGGCAAGAGATCGGATCAGATTGTCATCACAATTTTCTTTCCATTTCTCTTCAACTACTTTCGCGATTTCTCTTCTTAAGATTTCTTCAACTTCCATCTTTATTCTCGATATAAATCTCTTTTTGCCTTCTTCGCTCTCGGATAAATATTTTTTATGGTCCGCTAAAGCTTTACAGAGAGCATCTATACCTTCTCCCCTTTCCGCCACGGTCTTTACAATTGGCGGTCTCCATGCTTTACTGCCATAAAGGTCAAGCATTATGTTAACTTCGGCTTCCAGCCTGTCGGCACCGTCGCGATCTGCCTTATTGATCACAAATATATCCGCAATTTCCATTATACCCGCCTTCATAACCTGAACATCGTCGCCCATACCCGGAACGAGGAGCAGGCAAACCGTATCCGCTATCTTTACTATATCAACCTCAGATTGTCCCACTCCCACGGTCTCGATAAAGATGACGTCCTTGCCACAGGCATCCAGTATCATGGCAGCTTCATAGGCTGCCCTGCTCAGACCCCCTAACGATCCCCTTGTGCCCATGCTCCGGATAAAGACATCGGTCTCAAGGGCATGACTTTGCATCCTTAGCCTATCGCCCAATATTGCACCGCCGCTAAAGGGACTCGTAGGATCCACTGCTATAACACCGATCTTTTTCTCCATTCTTTTTAGGTTATCTATCAACTTGTCCAGCAAGGTGCTCTTGCCTGCACCCGGGCTTCCCGTAACTCCAATTATATGAGCTTTCCCCGTATGGGCATATAAATTAGCCATTATCTGGCTAGCAAAGGGCGATTCGTTTTCAACAAGCGAGATCAGTCGCGCAATAGCTCTATGATCTCCCTCTAAAGCCTTCTCGACAAGATGATCCATTGATAAACCTCCAATCAATCTTATTGACAATTTATTTTTAGTTAATAATCCGATAAAAGTCTATTGGGGTCCAATCCCTGAAGGGAATGCCTCCTACATTACCAAAGCCTGCCAATAACGGCTCAAAGGTCATCTCTTTGAACAATGCATTTCTTTCAGGCAACATTACAAGCAGCTCTCCCTGAAGACCAATTTGTTCTATCGATTTCTCCCTTTGAAAGGGATAAAAATAAATTTTGCCTCCCGATACATAGGAAAGCATTATCAAACTCAGCGGCAAAGGGCCATCTTTCATAAGTAAATCCACCGCAATCCCTTCCCTCAAACAAAACCCAGCCAACATTAACACAAAATCATCACTTATTCCAGAAACGATGGGGTTTTGCTCGATGACGAGCCTTGAAGGCCAGGCATCATTTGTATGATAAATCCCCCTCATAAATTTTTCGTAATCCCCTAACTCAGTAACATTGACTACGCTCCCCATTTTAACGTGGGTTGTCTTTTCCCACTTGGTGGGAAGAATCATTTCCCCAAATGCGGCCGCTAAAAACGGTGGATCTTCTCCGTATTTATCTAGAACAGGCACATTTAAACCTGCTTTAAAGCGAATGACGCTTAAGTCTGCGACGCCTTTGCTTTTATTGATAAAATTTGCAAAAGCCATAAGGTCAGTCAATTCCGGTGTTATCCGTATCGAATAATGACAACAACTCCTTTTCGGGAAAATCTTGATGAAGAGCATTATCTAATATTTATTATAGATATTCCGGCAAAGGCGTAAAAACCCATGATCGCCGATGCGGCCAAAGTGAACCCCAGAAGGACACGTAAGTAAAAAACCCATAAAGTACCGCCGGGCCATTTCTTTGAAGTTATATTGTTTATAATCCTTGCTATCATCAAAGAGACCATAAAAAGAGCCAATGCTAATAGGGCTTGAACGTTTACATCCGGAATAGAGTCAAACATAGTATAAATATACACCTCTGCTTTTTAAAGTTTTAAGGTTGTCCCTTTGAATGCTTCTCATAAATCAGCTTTATAATAGCATTTCCCATGAAAATTCTGTCGGGCCTTGAATAAGTACAGGCAATAATGACAAAGGAAAAGAGTAGCGATGATGACGATCAAGAAAATTATAATCTGGCGTGCAAGGCTATCGCGATGTTTTCTCGCTTTTTCCTTCATTATCCCATCACCCTATAAAAATAGAGGGAGCTTTTCTCCCTCTATTTTACAATAATCTTAATTATAAATTAAAATTACGACCACGTTTGGGGGTACTTCATGACATATAACAATATATTACATAAATACAACAACCATGTCAGCCTGCTTTAATTTAAAAGACCTTCAAGGTTCTCATCGGAATCGGCCGATTTATTTTTGTTTATCTGCCTTAGAACCTCAACCGCTATCTCTAAAGCTCTCTTGCCATCAGCAATACCGACCATCGGCTGTCTTCCTTCCTTGACACAAGATATGAAATGTTGCAATTCCATCTTCAGAGGTTCGTGTTTCGGGAAGACGGGATGCTCAATTACCTCCATTAATCCCATGCCATTATTCCTAATGCATCTATGAATGGAAACATCTTGAGTTTCGTAGTTTAAGGTTATGTAACGCTCTCTTTCCATAATCTCCAACGTCCTTAGCCTCTTTTCGGAAGCCCTGCTGACCAGTATATGAGATATTGCCCCATTCTTAAACGTAAGATGAGCCGAGGCTATGTCTTCATGCTCTGTAAAGACGGATCTTCCATAGGCCGAAATTTCGCTTATCTCACTACCAACCAACGATAAAATTATATCAATGTCATGGATCATCAAATCTAAAACAACGCCGACATCCGCAACCCTGGAAGAAAAGGGACCCAGCCTTCTAGTTTGAATATAAAGAGGAGGTTTACAAATTCCCCTGACGTACTGAACTGCGCTGTTAAAGCGCTCAATATGTCCTACTTGTAAAACGAGGTTTTTTTGAGCTGCCAATTTGAGCAACTCCTCTGCCTCATCGACTGTCTTCGTAACAGGTTTTTCTATGAGCACGTGAATGCCTCTTTCCATTACCTTTTTGGCCACTTCGTAATGAGCAACCGTAGGCACAACAATGCTCAAAGCATCTGGGCGAGCTTTCTCCAGGAATTCATCTAAATCACTAAAATAAGGCACTTGTAACATCTCGCCAACGGAGACAGCTCTCTGATCGTCTATGTCCATAACCCCGGCAAGCCTGGTTTCCAGCAACTCCGAATATATTCTGGCGTGGTGATATCCCAGATGTCCCACCCCAATGACGCCTACCCGCAACGCATTCATGATCTTCACCTCTTAAATCGCATATACACTTAATATTTAAAATTCCTCTTAATTATTATCACTTGATATGAACTATTTTGGCATTCCTTAAAGATCAGATCTCAAAATCTTTTTTATCGCCCCTATAAGGTAGAGGCTGCCGCAAATCGCGATATAACTGGAATGGCCATTAACTGCTTCGCACAGAGCCGTATTTAATTCTGGTTCGTCCCCTATAAAGGCTTTGGTAAAGATATTTCTTGCTATATCCGCCAAAGCATGTGAAGACTCGCTTCTGTCCAGTTGAGGCACCTGTGTGCATACAATCTTCTCGATGGGCAGATTGCATAGTTTCTTTAATGTTTCCCGGATATCTTTGTCCTTCATCATTGCCGTCACAAAGGTAATATTTTCATGAGGACACAAAACTTGTTTAAGCGATTGCGCAAAGACTGCCATTCCTTCCGGGTTGTGCGCACCATCCAGTATTAATACTTTTCCATTTTTTAACCTTATAATTTCAAAGCGGCCGGGCCATGAAACAGAGAGCAATCCCGATCTGATCGTTTTATCGGATATTCCTGGAAAGACATCTTTTAAAAGAAGAGCCACAAAGACAGCTAATGCTGTATTGCTGATTTGATAAGCAGCTGTAAGCTTCGTTTCAAGGGAATCGAAAAAGTATCCCTTGGATGTCCAAAAGTCATAAATAACGCCATCCAAAGAAAAATGTGCGGGTTTGACTAAACATTCTCTTGAGAAAATGTGTCCCTCGGAAATCATCTTTGCGCAGCTATCAATAAACAGTTTTTCCAGACCGAAGTCTCCACCCACATAGATTGCCCTTTTCCCTGGCCTGATTACGGAAAACTTCTCCTTCGCTATTTGGGAAATAGTGTCTCCTAAAAAATTCGTATGATCCAGCGAAATAGAGGTAATCACTGAAAGTATAACTTCTCCCAGAAGATTCGTGGCATCGAGCCTTCCACCCATTCCTGCTTCTACAACGGCTACATCGACCTTTTCTTCGGATAAAATTAAGAAAGCCACGGCCGTCATAAGCTCAAAAGCAGTCGGAGGCGTCTCGGCGATGAAATTTTCCCTTAGCACCAATTTTACCTTTTGCCATGTTTCCATCCACCTTTGCGGACTTACAATCTTGCCTTCAATTTTCAGGCGCTCGCCCATGTGCAACAGGTGAGGGCTAGTATATAGCGCAGTTTTAAGACCCGATGAAGACAAGATACTCGCAATAGTCGATGCAGTAGAGCCTTTGCCGTTAGTACCGACTATATGAATGGCCTTGAAAGCTCTTTGAGGATTACCCAGCAAACCGAGGCACTTAGCCATCCGAGATAAGCCCGGGCGAATGCCCGGGCTTGCACTATTTAAAATGTCTTGTTCCAAAAGGTCAAAGGCTTCGGCATTTTCTTTATCGACCATCCGCTTCCTCCGAGCTGCGCTCAAGAGATGCAATATTATCGTCGATCCTCTTCATGCGTTCCCTGGCCTTCTTTAACCTATTTTGCTCCTTTTCGACAACTTCCTGCGGCGCCTTCTGCAGGAAGGACTCATTAGAAAGCTTCGAAAGGCTTTTTTGTTCCTCCAAAAGCAACCCTTCTTTTTCTTTTCGCAATCTCTCTATTTCCGAAGAAATGTCAATAATATCGCCCACGATCAGATAGACATTACACCAGGGCAATACAGAAACCAGTGAGCCACCAGGCCTCCTCGACTCGAAACTTATCTCTCCTACCTTGGACATCAATCTAATTATATCTTCATTTTCAGCTAACACTTCAAGAACAGATCTATCCGTTGGATTGATCATTAAGTGAGGAACCACGACCTGGGGTGTGAGGTTAGCCTCGGCTCTCAGGTTTCTTATCGAACGTATGGTTTCCTGAAGGACAAAAATATTCTTTTCTAACGACTTCTTTGTCGTATCATCGAACATCTCCTCCGTACCGGGCCAAGGCTCTTCTTCGATTGACATTTGACTGAAACCGAAGGAATGCCACAACTCTTCAGTTATGAAGGGAATAAAGGGATGGAGAAGCAGGAGAACCTTTTTGAAAACATAATAAAGCACCTTTTGCGAAGCGATCTTTCTTTTGCTCCCCTCGTCTCCCTTTAAAGCCGGTTTCGACATCTCTATGTACCAGTCACAGAGCTCTCCCCACACGAAGTCATAAAGTATTTTGCTTGCTTCGCCGAAAAAATATCCTTCTATCAAGTCTGTAACTTCTTTAGTCACCTGATTAACGCGCATGACGATCCATCTATCGTGAAGCCTCAAAGAATCGTCGAATTCCATGGTCCGACTTTCATCAAAATCGCCCAAATTCATCAAAGCAAAACGGGCAGCATTCCAAATCTTATTCATGAAATGCCTGCAGGATTCGATCTTCTGGGTGCTCAAAAATATATCACGGCCTTGTACTGTCAACGATGATAAGGTAAATCTCAAGGAATCAGCCCCATATTTATTTATTATGTCTACAGGATCTATGACGTTGCCTTTGGATTTGCTCATTTTTTGACCCTTTTCATCACGGACCAAAGCGTGAATATAAACGTCTTTGAAGGGCACGTCATCCATAAATTTAAGGCCCATCATTATCATTCTTGCCACCCAGAAAAATATTATGTCAAAGCCGGTAACCAACAATGAAGTCGGATAAAAATATGTGAGCTCTGGAGTTTGTTCAGGCCACCCCATAGTGGAAAAGGGCCAAAGAGCGCTCGAAAACCATGTATCTAAAACATCTTCGTCCTGCACAATGGCTCTTGAGCCACAATTTTCGCACTCCACCGGATCAATTTCCGACACTGTTATGTGATTGCAGTCCAGACAGGTCCAAGCCGGTATTCTATGCCCCCACCACAACTGTCTCGAGATACACCAGTCGCGTATATTCTCCATCCACTGATAATAAGTATTCACCCAGCGCTCAGGTATCCAACGAATTTTGCCTTCTTTTACGACCTCAATGGCCCTTTTTGCCAAAGGCTCGGTGCGGACGAACCACTGTTCCGAAAGATAGGGCTCTAAAATTGTATTGCATCTATAACAATGACCGACGGCATGCTCGTATTCCTCGATCTTTATCAACAAACCTGCAGCCTCTATGTCTCTTACGATTGCTTCTCTGGCATCAAATCTGTTCATTCCTTTATAACGACCGGCATTTTCATTCATGAAACCATCGGCATTTATTACCTGGATTGGTTCCAGATCATGCCGCTGCCCTACCAAAAAGTCGTTGGGGTCGTGGGCAGGCGTTATCTTAACCATTCCGGTTCCAAAGGATGGATCGACCATCTGGTCCTTTATTACGGGCACAATTCTGTCTACTATGGGAACTCTAACCTTTTTTCCAATGTACTTTGCGTTATTTGAATCATCAGGATGAACTGCTATGGCGACATCTCCTAAAATTGTCTCCGGACGTGTAGTAGCAACGACCAGAAATCCATCTTTTTCCACAAAGGGGTAAGCTACGTAATAGAGCTTCCCCTTTTCCGTTGTATGTTCTACCTCCAGATCCGAAAGTGCCGTGTGACAGCGAGGGCACCAATTTATGATATATTTGCCCTTGTATATAAGCCCTTCTTTATACAAACGGACGAATACAGCCCTGACAGCTTTAGATAAACCTTCATCCATTGTGAAGCGCTCTCTATCCCAGTCGCAAGAGGCACCAAGTCTTTTTAATTGCGAGATGATTCTGCCGCCATATTCGGATTTCCATTCCCATACCTTCTCCAGAAAGGCCTCTCTGGTCATATCCTTTCTATCTATACCCTTTTTGGCCAATTCTCTCTCCACAACATTTTGCGTGGCAATGCCGGCGTGGTCCGTCCCCGGTATCCACATCACGTTAAACCCCTTCATTCGCTTGTAGCGACATACAATGTCCTGTAGGGTATTGTTCAATGCATGCCCCATGTGAAGCGAGCCTGTAACATTGGGCGGTGGTATCACTATGCTGAAGGGTTCTTTGGTTTCGTCGACTTCAGCATGGAATAATCCGCGATCCTGCCACCAGTCATACCATTTTCGCTCCAGTTCTTCGGGTTCGTATTCCTTCGAAACAAGTTTGTCGTCGACAGGCATTTATTTAGTCTCCCCCTATAGGTTCGAGTTTACGATGTGTCATCGCACGAATTTCTCTAAGCCACTTCCTCATCCCTTGATATGTAAATAGGAGATGCTCCTTCTAAAACGCACTCGCCTGTAATCTTCACCTTAGCTACTTCGCCTGCAATATTGGGTAATTCATACATAATATCAAGCATGAGGTTTTCCATTATTGACCTTAATCCTCTAGCTCCCGTTTTTCTCTCTTGAGCTTGATGGGCAATCGCTTTTAGGGCAGCTTCGGTAAACTCCAACTCCACGCCTTCATAGCTGAAAAGCTCTTGATATTGCTTTACCAGGGAATTTTTGGGTTCCAACAGGATATGCACCAAAGATTCTTCGTGCAGGCCCTCGAGAGGGACGATTACGGGAATTCTCCCTATGAATTCAGGAATAAACCCATACATCATCAGATCTTCGGGCTGGACTTCCTTCAAAATTTTCCAAGAGGCTTCCACTTTCTTGCCTATAATATCTCCACCGAAACCTATAACTCTTTTGTTGATCCTCTTGGCTATTATGTTTTCGATTCCATCAAAGGCACCGCCACAAATGAATAGGATGTTGGATGTATCGACTTGAATGAAATCTTGGTAGGGATGCTTTCTGCCACCCTTTGGAGGAACATTCGATACCGTTCCTTCCAAAAGGCGAAGAAGGCCTTGCTGCACGCCCTCTCCTGAGACGTCTCTAGTTATCGATGGAGAATAGCTCTTGCGGGCAATTTTATCTATCTCGTCTATGTAGACAATCCCTCTTTCAGCCAGCGCTACATCGTAATCGCAGCTTTGCAACAACCTCACTAATATGTTTTCCACGTCCTCACCAACATAGCCCGCCTCTGTCAAAGTAGTAGCATCAGCAATAGCAAAGGGCACATTCAGCATTTGAGCCAAAGTTTGTGCCAACAGAGTCTTACCGCAGCCAGTGGGACCTAAAAGAAGGATATTACTTTTCTGGACTTCAACGTCGTCTTTGCCCTTTTTGCCCTTAAAAATACGCTTATAGTGATTGTGGACAGCCACAGAAAGAACCTTCTTGGCGTACTCCTGCCCGACGACATATTGGTCCAGATATGATTTTATTTCACTTGGTTTGGGCAATACAAAATTCTGAGTCATATCCCTGTTTTTACAATCTATGCTGTGCAGGATTCCTCTCTCTTCGTTCAATATAATATTACATAGGTGTATGCATTCGTTGCAAATACAGACTCCCGGCCCCGTTATAATCTTCTTGACATCTTCCTGATCCTTTCCACAGAAGGAACAGCGCAAGCCCTTCTTTCTAGGATCCTTTTCGTTGCTTTTCGACATATCCTCTTATTTCCTCCTTGGGCTCTTATAAAATATTATTGCATCTTACCAAATTATAAGGTCCTTATAAACAAACGAGAGAGCTCACCTTTGCTCCCTCGCATGTTTATAAGCAAGATTACACCGATAAACTATCTTTTTTCTATGACTTTGTCAACTATTCCGTAGGCCAGAGCTTCCTCTGCGGACATAAAGAAATCACGATCGGTATCCTTGGCAACCTTTTCGATATCCTGATTCGTATGATAGGCTATTATCTCATTTAGCCTGTCCCTTATCTTCTTGATCTCCTTGGCATGAATTTCGATATCCGTAGCCTGACCTTGTACTCCTCCCAAGGGCTGATGAAGCATAACCCTAGAATTTGGAAGAGCTATTCTCTTCCCCTTCGCACCTGCAGCCAAAAGCACTGCCGCCATGCTCGCAGCCTGACCAACACATATGGTCGACACGGGGCATTTAATGTATTGCATGGTGTCGTATATTCCCAACCCGGCGGTCACGGAACCACCGGGACTGTTTATATAAAGGTTTATATCCTTATCTGGGTCCTCGCTTTCGAGGAATAACATTTGAGCTACTACCAGATTTGCGAGATGCTCTTCTATCACATCTCCTAAAAATATTATCCTGTCTTTTAACAGCCTGCTATATATATCGTAGGCTCTTTCCCCTCTACCCGTCTGTTCTATTACTATCGGTACCAACATCTTCATGACCTCCTCTTACATCGTTACCATCGTCTTGTAACGCTTTTTCAGGCTCCTCTTCAACTTTTTCTTGGATTTCCTCCTGAACTGCCTCGACCTTGCCCTGATTATTCATAATAACCTTCAGAGCTTCTTCGTATTCCTCTCTCTCGAGCTCTTTAACCTTTACATGGTCTAAGATTTTGCCCAATGTCTTCTCAGCCATAATATCATAGCTCAATCTATACAATCTGTCCTGGTCGGAGGCTATAAATGAAGATAGCTTCTCGGCACTTATGTTATATGCACCTGCCATCCTTTCCACATATGCTTTGATATCTTCTGGGTTTACTTTGATCTCAAAACGTTTAGTAAGCTCCTCCAAGACTAATGAATTCATGACTCTTTTGTAAGCCTTTTCGCGTAACCTGTTTTTATATTCATCAAGATCCATTCCGGATTGTTTTACATATTCTTCAAAGGTCATCTCACCAGCCTGCTTTATTTTCTCTTCTTCTTCGTGGAGCAGGCTGTGAAATTCTCTCTCAACCATGCTTTCGGGAACTTCGATCTTCGCTTGATTTACAATTTGCTGTAATGCTAGATTGATTGCCTCATTTTTAGACCTGTTTTCCAGATTTTTTATCAACTGTTCTTTAATTTCTGCCCTAAACTCTTCTAAATTTTTGCCTTCCGCACCTACTTTTTTCAAAAACTCCTCGTCCAGCTCCGGAAGGACTTTTTTCTTTATGCCCTTTATTTCCATCGAATACTTAATACGCTTTCCAGACAAATTGCTGCCATCTTCCGGATGAGTGACTGTAGTCGTAACGGTGTTGCCAACATTCTGGCCAATCAGATCTTTCTTTACGTTTTCGTCCAAATAAGGAACCGAAAGGTCTATCATATCTTCCATCTCTTTGCCTTCGAAGTCGAATTTCTCAGCATCATCGTTATCTTCCCGTTCAACTTCGGCAATGGCGTTAACTACAACAGTATCTCCTTCATCAATTGGCCTATCTTCGTTGACTTCGACGTATTCGGCATTTCGCTCCCGCAAATCATTGATGACTTCATCGACCATTTCATCAGTCACCGTTGCCTTCAATTTTGGCACTTCGATTTGGTTCAAATCGGGCAATTCGATCTCGGGCATAACTTCGTATTCTATCTCTAAAACGAGCGGTTCGCCTTCTTTTAATTCGCCAATTGATTTTATCTTAGGCTCAGCCACCAATTCGAGCTCGTATTCATCCCGAATTTGCTCTATAATTTCAGGAATAAGGTTTTCTAATGCCTCTCTATATAATCTTTCCCTGCCAAAATAGAGTTCGATGACATTACGCGGAACCCTTCCCTTTCTAAAACCCTTTATATTGGCCTTGTGACTGATCTCTTTGACCACATCCTGAACTGCTTTCTCAAACCTCTCTGCCTCAATTTCCGCTTTTATTTTAACGATATTTTTCTCCTGAGATATAAGCTCAGACCTCATTGCCACCAAACCCCTTTCTTCGACATGAAAAAGCCTCGGTGCCAAACATACACCGAGGTCGCACTTATGTTCTTCTGGTGCGAGAGGTGGGATTTGAACCCACACGGCCGAAGCCACGGGATCCTAAGTCCCGCGTGTCTACCGTTCCACCACTCTCGCCCCTTAAACAAACATTTAAGGCGGGTTGCAAACTTAAATTTTAAAAACCCACCAAACATCCAAACTGCCACGACACATCTTCGCGCGATCCTCGTCGCTAGCGTATATTACCATGCCCTTAATTTGAAAGTCAATGCCGATTTGACTTTAACTGTCTCAAAGGACACAAACAAAAGACATTGCTCGCACATCGCATTAACATCTTGCAAGCAATGTCTTTTTATTTTTTATAATGGGCCAAATAGTCGGCAAACTTAAATATAATGGTGGGCCGTACAGGAATCGAACCTGTAACCCCAGGATTAAGAGTCCCGTGCTCTGCCAGTTGAGCTAACGGCCCACATATATAGTCTTTTCCATGGCGCGCCCGGCAGGATTTGAACCCGCGACCAACGGATCCGAAGTCCGCCGCTCTGTCCACTGAGCTACGGGCGCTTACGCTTTATAACCAAGCGGCAATAGGAAAGTTATCACAGCTTGGCCAAATAGTCAACAGGTTTTCGGCTCTATTTCAAAGAGTACTAAAAAAGCTCCTGAGATGAGGACGCCAGCAGCTTTCTTTGAAAGAGTAAAATAATATATTGCATTTTAACCCCGGCCAATCTTACTAACTCTGCAACATCTGAATATTTAAGGACTCCCCTTAATTTTACATCGGTTACCTGGCAATCTTTAAAGGGAAGAGACAATTTTAAAGTTGCCCTCTCCCCTGTTTTTTAAAATAATTTATTTAGTCCCTCGCACGGAGGAATGGCCTATATACCTCAGCATCCTCCGGGAGGCGTAGGTTGCTGGGTCTTGGAGTCACCTGGGGATCTTTTTTGTTCTTCAACGAATTGCCATACTTTACCAACCATATCCGGGCTCGGCTTCAAGGTAGAACATCCCGGCCTCCAATCAGATGGCGTAACCTCTTTAGCAGATGTAGACCTTATGTGCTGAAGAGCCTGAATGCGACGAATAATTTCATCCACACTTCTTCCGCATGGAGCCGGAAGTATGTCTATGCATTGAAGTATGCCATCGGGATCAATTATGAATGTTCCGCGGATGTCGATGCCGTCAGCCTCGCTATAGACCCCAAATTTTTCTCCGATCCTGCCGCCTGCGTCAAATAACATTGGGAAGGGCACTCCCCTGGGAACTGCTTTAGAAATTTCTTGCTCAACCCATACTTTATGAACCCAAGGCGAATCTACGCTTATACCGTATACTACAGCCCCCAGGGCCTCAAATTCATCGTACCTCTCGGCAACCGCCGAGATTTCGGTTGTTCACACGAAAGTAAAATCGCCGGGGTAGAAGAATAACACTAACCACTTTCCCTTGGCCTCGGCATGCGATACTTCCCTGATATTACCCCTATCAAAAGCCATTGCTTTAAATTCCGGGACCGGACATCCTATCTTTGCTTCCACTGTTTCATCCCTCCCATTTTGTTATCAATCTCTGTTTTTAAGTTAAATATATTCTAAAACGATTTTAAATAAGAAGCAAGTTGCATACTTTATACTTGTCGCTATATTCAAATAATCCATCATCTACCCTTGCTGACATATTTTAAACCATTAGATTGCACTCAACGCAGACAACATGAAGCGATCATTTGATTACATCAGAAATCTCAAACAGATTTTAGCGTGTATAAGCGGCATTCCATCACGGCTTTTGCTCCAAATCGCCATTATGTCGTGTCCCAAATTTCCCATGAATTTTTTTAAAGAACTAAATATTGCTTAACCAAATTTCCAGAGCTATAATCGGGGATCAAAACGGGTTATACCCTAATACGAATCCTGATATTTTATTTACAATGCTCAAATTAAGCTGAAATGGGGGATACTATAATTGAAATTACAAACATTCCTTAAAGGAGTGCGTGACGAAACGCCACTCCTCCTTGCCGTCATGCCCTTCGGGGTTATATACGGTATTATGGCATTAGAGGCCGGCTTAACCAGGTTTCAGGCTCAGTCAATGTCCTACATCATATTTGGCGGTTCTTCGCAATTTGTGGCAAGCAAGTTATTTGCCGAATCCGCTCCCTGGTCGATAATCGTATTAACTGTGGTCATTGTGAACTTGCGACACCTGCTATACAGCGCCTCGGTGGCACCCTACCTAAAAGAACTTCCCCTGGGATGGAAGGCGACGCTCTCCTATCTGCTGACGGATGAAGCTTATGCCGTAACTATAAATTACTATCAAAAAAGACCTGACGACAGATACGGCCATCTTTACTTTTTAGGTGCGGGGCTGATTCTGTGGTTAACATGGCAGATGAGCACAGCAGCCGGGATTTACTTGGGAAAGATGCTCCCATCAAATTGGCCGCTGGATTTCTTTCTACCCCTAACCTTCATAGCCATCCTTGTTCCCTCTTTGAATAACTTTCCCGCCATAGCTGTTGCATTGACGGCCGGAATATGTTCGATCTTTTTTTACGGATTCCCCTATAAATTAGGATTGATTGCCGCTGCCTTAGCCGGTATGACCACAGGCTTTATTATAGACACGAGGAGGCGCAGGGCATGAATGTATGGCTGGTCTTGCTTCTGGGAGGAATTTTCACCTATCTTACACGAGCATTCTTCATATTTCTTTTTGGCCTTTGGGAAATACCTTCTTGGGTAAAAGAGTTTTTGCGCTTTGTGCCTCCAGCCGTTCTGTCGGCTCTTGTTGTTCCCGAATTATTTGTGCAATCGGGAAAGGTTTTTATTTCCCTCGAAAATGTCAGGCTATTGGCAGGCATTGCCGCCATATTTACCGCACTGCTTACCAAAAATACCCTTTTGACAATACTGACGGGAATCGTCTTTGTGTTTATCTTTAACACATTTTAAAAATCGTGATATCATAATCAATCAATACAAACCATTGGTTTTGTCATGCAAAATAAAAGAAGGTTAATGTTATTTATTACTTCATTTTGAGACTATCTCCTTGATCCTATCATCATCAAGACTAAAAGGCGCCCTGACGATCAATTTAGCATCGTCCGTCATTTGCAAAGCTATCATCTTTCTTTTCGTTCGGATTATTTTCTCGATCTGCACGTCCATGGGCTTCATTTTATTTTTCTCCATACATGTGATAAGCAAGCTCAATCAATTTCTACGCTATTTGGTTTTTCGGTACGAGCAAAATGTCTTTTATTTCTTCTTCCAGGTATTGATCCAGGTATTGTTTAACTTTATTCGCCGTTTTATTTCCCTGCTCTCCTCCAGCTTTGGCTATTTTGCTTTCCAGCTCCTCTATAACTATCACGACAATTAGCTATAAAAAAAATCCCGACGCTTCAAAAAACCAGTCGGGAGCATAAAAATGGGGTGAGCGAGGGGACTTGAACCCCCAACCCCTGGAGCCACAGTCCAGTGCTCTGACCTATTGAGCTACGCTCACCATCTCTTTGCGGTATTCATATTTTTCGTTTCTTGGCGTGCCCGGGGAGACTCGAACTCCCGACCTTTGGATCCGGAGTCCAACGCTCTATCCACTGAGCTACGGGCACCTGTTCCGTTTGCCCATATAATATAACCAATTAAGCACGATTGCGCAAGTACTTGCCTTGGGATCTTAAGCTTAAGGAATCGTCTTAATTTATCCCCTTAAACCTCACAATAGTAACACCATATCCGCCTTCTCCCGGGCCTCCGAGGCGATATTCCTCGACATAGGGCAGCCTTCTGCATAAGTCGTGGACTTCGCGGCGCAATATTCCTTCCCCCCGCCCATGTATAATTGTGACTTCCCTGTATCCCGCTCTGAAAGCTTTATCCAAATAGGCCTCCACCATTGGCATAGCCTCATCGACAGTCATTCCTCTTATCATTATTGAGCTGGAGACATTTTGCGGCCTTTCGACGCTGATCTTTATGGAAGGTTTATCCTTCCTTTCTTCCTCCTCCTCCAACACCTTTAACCTCTTAAGAGGAACATCCAAACGGATAGGCCCCGCTTGAATTGTGGCTTTATCATTATCCACCTTTTCTATAATTCCACTGGCATTCGTCCCAAGGACTTTAACTTTATCCCCCGTTTTTGGTACCTTACCCTCAGATATCGAAGACTTTTCTTCGATACGAGCAGCTTCCCGCTCTTCGATTACTCTCAATATATCATCGGTTCGTTTTTTAAAACTTGAGAAAGTCCTGTGTGCTTCTTTCGAACTTGCTGTCTTGCTTATTTCTTTAAGAAGCAACTTAGCTGATTCCTGAGCTTCTTTTATCAGCCGCTTAGCCTTTTGTTCCGCCTCAGCTATAATACCCTCCCGCTTCTCCTCTAAGGCGGCTAATTTTCTATCGAGCTCTCTTTTGACAGCCTGGACTTCGGCCCTTTCTCTGGCAAGTTCTCTCGCCTTTTCCTCTAGATCTGACAGCTTTGCCCTTAAATTAGATACGAGCTTTTCCAGCGAGGTATCGCTGGTCTTTAGCTCTCTTTTGGCTATCTCAAGAACGTCTTCGGGCATGCCCAATCTTCTTGCTATCAAGAGAGCGTTACTTTGCCCCGGGATTCCGAGGAGCAATTTATATTTGGGCATAAGGGTTTCCGGGTCAAAATCTACGCTGGCCGTTTCGACATTTGGCGTCGTTAGGGCATACCTTTTTATAGAGTTATGATGGGTCGTGGCCAACAGAGAAGATCCGCGTTTCAAAAAAGTTTCAAGTATTGCTATTCCAAGGGCTGCCCCCTCTTCCGGATCTGTCCCCGCTCCAAGTTCGTCTATCAGAAAAAGAGAGGTGTCGTCAGCCTGATCGAGCATTTCAATTATGCGCTTTATATGACCGCTAAAGGTCGATAGATTTTGTTCGATGCTTTGCTCATCGCCGATATCGGCTTCAACGCGAGAAAATTGACCGACTCGAGAGCCTCCTTTTACAGGAATGGGAAGCCCGCACCAAGCAAGATATATGCAGAGTCCCACCGTCTTCAACGCAACGGTTTTCCCGCCCGTGTTGGGCCCCGTTATGACTAGGGCTTTAAAATTCCTCCCACAATGCACATCAATAGGGACTGCCTTGACACCTAACAGTGGATGCCGTGCATTGATGAGATAAAAACCGCTTTTATCTTCTACTTCAGGAAAGGTCCAGTCGTTTTTTTGAAGAAAATAATATATACCCCACATCATATCGAATTGTCCAACCAGATCTTGAGCCCTTGTTATGGCTTTTTCTCTTGAAATGAGCATGCTCGTAAGTTTTTGACATATTCGACGCTCTTCACGCCTCTCGTCTTCTAATAGCATGGCAATCCTGTTATTCACGGCGACTAATGAGTGAGGTTCCATGTAAAGGGAATTACCTGAGCTTGAATAGTCTACAAATACACCCGGGAAGGAAGATGCGCTTTCTTTTCTGACCAACAAAACATAACGGCCATTGCGCAAAGCAATTACCTGGTCTTGAAGTTTAGAGGAGAGGGACGGATCAGATATTATATTTTGACCTATTGCTCTGGCCTGTCTTTTGGCTGACTCCAGCTCCCTCCTTATCTCGGCAAGTTTCGCTGAGGCACTGTCATATAACCTTCCATCTTCATCCAAAACGGACAGGGCCTGTTCTTCATCGCTGAAGTCGCCAAGTTCGCCGGCTTTTTCGGCCAATCTATCGTAGCCCTCTCTCAAAAAACTAGGGCTCAAATTTTTGATCTTCACGACAAGGCTGATCAAAAACTTAAAGGGCAAAAGCTCTTCGCCAAAAAGAATCCCCTTTGATTTTCCCTCTTCCAAAAGGCCATCAAGGGAAATTAAACGATCATCCCATGGGAAATCGCCCTTTGTGTCAATATATCGCTCAAATTCTCTGAACAAATTTTGTCTATCGTTGAGTCCATTTACATTTTGGGAAGGCTGGACACTTTTCAGATAATTTTTTCCAAGTTCGGTACGAACATATTTATCGTAAAATTTTAATATCTTATGGATTTCAAGAAGCTGTATAGTTTGATTGCCGGATATCATTACACACGTACCTTTGCTATAAGATTTGGAAGGGAAATATGATTTATTATTCCTTTATTGAAAAGCCAGGAACTAACGTAACTCCACAGATCGCCCGCAAATGTCATGGCCTTGCTTTGATACATCCAAGACATTTCGGAATTTCCCAAATAGCTAGATGCCATTTCAAAGGCTAGATAAATTAGAATTAGTATTACCGAAGCTTTCGCAAAACCGCAAAAAGCCCCAATAACCTTATCTACCAACGAAAGATGCCCAAAGTAAACGATTTTTCTGACCAGCCTACCTATCAAGGATACCACTAAATTGGCAACCAAAAAAATTGCCACTATCGCAATCACATAGGCAATTACATCGTTTATTCCGAGCTTAAATTTTAAGAAACCTGCAAGATCAGGGGAATACTTCCAAAGCAGGACAAAGCCGGCTAGAGTACCCAGTAGACCAGAAAGTTCGTTTACTAATCCACGGGCAAAGCCTTTAAACATAAAAAAGATCATTATCAGAAGAGCCAAAAAATCAGCAATTATTGAAACATTGAGGGTCATTTAACTCACCACTTATCCTTCCGTATCCTTCAAAGCATCCTGCAGTCGCCTTTCGAGAAAGACCATATTATAGGCCAAATGCAACGATGTCAACAAAAACCGCTCTTCTTGGCCTAAGCGATTAGAAGTCTGTGAAAAGGCCTCCTGAAGTATTTCAACAACCCTCTTGGTCGTCTCGTCATCCAGGCTGGTCTTTATGTTATAATGCCTTCCCCCCAGGTTTAATTCAAGGGTCCTTTTATCTTCATCCATTCCCACTTTTATCAAACCTGCTTTTCTGTATTATTACTCATGTTTTCATGGGGCATCCCCAGCGAAACAGACAATTTCTGATGTAACCTTGATAACTTTTCCTCGTATTCCGACCTTTCTTTTTTAAACCTCATCAGTTCTCTCTCCATCGTCTCTATTTGACGCTGGTGCTCTTTTTTCAGTCGTATTATTTCCAAATCCTTCTCCTGCAATTGTTCCTTTATGGTCTCGACCTGCTTAGAGAGCCTTTCGTTTTCTTCTCTGGTTGCCGAGAACTTCTCGCACAAGGTATCGATCATCTGTTCGATCTTCTCTAAAGCCTGCATGCTGCTCTCACCATCCTTATCTCAGTTTTAGTCCCTTGGACTCAATTTGGGACCTAAGTTTGGTGTGAAGTTCGTCAACCTCCTCATCGCTCAACGTTTTGTCGGGGTGGCGATATTCCAGAGTAAAAGAAAGACTGCGATGTCCTTCGGGAATGTTTTTGCCCTTATATATATCAAACAATCGGATCGAGATCACCAAATCCGAAGAAAGATCGCCAATGAGCTCACCGATTTCTTTGACCGTAACGTCTTCAGGAACTATCAAAGATATGTCCCTATAGACGGAAGGAAATCTGTGGACTTCTCCAAACCTGGGAGGTTTAGCCATCAAAAAGGGTTCGAAGGTAACCTCGAAAACATAAAGCGATGCGGGTAATTCAAGGCGGCGTTCAATAGATGGTTTGATCTTAGCCATAAAACCTATCTTACGTCCGTCGGATATAACATCAGCCGTCTGACCGGCATGTCCAAAGGGCTCGCTACCGGGAAGAACGTCAAATTTAAGCCTAAAAGCATCTGCTAAGGCGAGTATATCACCTTTCATAGTGAAAAAATCATCCCTAACTGCATCTTTATAGGGGGACCTGTAGTCCTTGCCCAAGAATATTGCACCCGCTATGTGCTTTTCTTCTATCAGATTCGCACCCTCTCTGAGAAAGACATTTCCAATCTCAAAAATCCTAACGGGGAAGCGCCAACCCTTTCTCAAATTATCGCATATTACATTTACCATTCCGGGCAGCAGGAAGGTCCTTAAAAGGGATTGATCCATACTCAAAGGATTCGCCAAGGCAAAGGGATTGGCCCGACTGTCTGAAGCGGGTATAGACAAATCCGCAATGAATTTAGGCGAGATAAAGCTATAGTTCAGTATTTCAATATAACCCCTTGCCATTAATGTTTCTCTGATCTTTCTCTCGGTTCGGGATTCAAGTCCTATGGTCGCCGAATCGTGAATCCTGCCCGGAAGGCGAGCCGGCAGCTCATCGTAACCCTTAATCCTGGCCACTTCTTCTATCAGGTCTTCCTCTATTTCCACGTCCATTCTATAGCCAGGAACTTTGTAGATGGCTTTTTCCTCTGAAGAAGACTTAACCTCAAACCCAAGGGGCATAAGTATACTGGAAGCCTCCGACAAGTCCCCGGCGCCTGTATATGTTTTTAATTTTTTTGCCGTTAGAGGCACGAATTTCTCTACAGGAGCGGCATCTCCCTCCCGGATAACGGATGTATAAACTTTGCCGCACTTCCACTTCTTCATCAGATCCAATGCACAGGACAAGGCCAACGGCGCTTTAGCTTTATCCACTCCTCTTGCATAACGATAAGCTGCTTCGCTGTTTATGCCAAGGCGTCTCGCCGTTGTGCTTATTCGAGCCGGCAGGAAATGTGCCGATTCTATCAGTATTCGCCTCGTATTTTCGTCTATTTCGCTGTTGGCGCCTCCCATCACTCCCGCCAATCCGATGGGCAGCCCTCCGCTTGTTATCAAAAGATCGTCCGAAGACAACATGTGCTCCCTACCGTCTAATGTGGTGATCTTTTCGCCATTGCGTGATGACCTCACGGTTATCTCCGGCGCCGGAAGTTTGTCCAAATCAAAGGCGTGCAACGGTTGCCCCAACAACAACATCACGTAATTGGTTACGTCGACCACGTTACTGATTGGACGAACCCCGCATAATGCCAGCCTAACGCGGCACTTAATAGGAGAAGGTGCTATCTCAAGCTCTTCGGCAAAGCCCAAACAATATAAGGGACATCCCGAATCTTCTAAAGTAACCCCCTCGAAACTTACCGGCCAATCAAAAGGCTCTGTAGTGGAAGAAAAATTTAATTCTTTTAAGCGGGACCCGGTAGACAAAGCATGAGCTTCCCTAGCCATACCAACCATGCTCAGTAAGTCGCCTCTGTTCGGCGTTACGGACACATCTAAAACCACGTCCTTTATCCCGAGCCAGGAAGCAGCATCTCCGCCTAAGGGCGCATCTTGGGGAAGGATTAAAATACCCTCTTCTTGCGACAACAAAGGAAGTCCGATTTCATCGGCAGAAAGCATCATGCCGAAACTTTTCACTCCATCAAATTCCTCTATTCCGAGAACAGAACCGTCGGCTATAGTGGCGCCCGGAGGAGCGTAGGGCACGATGTCCCCTTCTTTTACGTTTTGGGCTCCCGTAACGCAGATTGCCCTTTCATCTCCCCAAACCAACGTGACCACCTGTAAGTTTTTTCTCTCACGATGGGGGGCCATTTCCAACACCTTGGCAATAATGACGCCGTCGAGCTTTTGTGCTGTATAGGACAAGTTCTCTACTTCTGCACCAGCCATTGTCAATTTTTCGGCTAAATCATTGACATTTATCTGAAGATCAACGAGTTCTGTCAACCAATTCCAAGATACAAGCACTAATTAACACCCCCTGCGAGAAAAGCAATATCACCGGAAAACAATATTCTTAAATCGCTTAAACTGTATTTCAGCATAGCCACCCTGTCTATTCCCAATCCCCAGGCAAAGCCGTTATAAACTTCGGGGTCAATACCGCCCGCCCGAAGAACCTTGGGATGCACCATTCCCATTCCGCATATTTCAAGCCAGCCCGTACCCTTGCATATCCTGCAGGCAGGATCTTCGCCCGAACATGCAATACATTCGACATCCATCTCTAAAGACGGTTCCGTAAAGGGAAAATAGCTTGCCCTGAACCTTGACTTTAAGGGTCTTCCAAAAACCTTATCTATGAAATGGACCATGCATCCCTTCAAATCCGATATCGATACATCCTCATCGATCAAAAGCCCTTCCAATTGATGAAACATAGGCGAATGAGTGGGATCGCTGTCTCTTCTGTAAACCTTGCCCGGACAGACTATCCTCAGCGGTGCCCCATACTTCAGCATGGACCTCACTTGGACAGGAGAGGTATGGGTTCTCAGCAGAAGCTCATTGCCCTGAAGATAAAAAGTATCCTGCATATCCCTTGCCGGATGATGGGGTGGAATATTAAGAGCCTCGAAATTATGAAAATCATCTTCAACCTCAGGTCCTAGCGCTACGGAAAAACCAAGCCCTACAAATATATCCATGAGTTCGTGCATGACTTCAACGACAGGATGAAAACCGCCCCAAGGCCTGCCTTTTGGCGGTTGAGTGACGTCAATGGCATCTTTTCTCTCCTGTTCCCGCTCCTCCAAAAGAGCAAGCTCTTCCATTCGCCTTTTAAGCATGTCTTCAATGGTTGACTTTAAGTCATTAATTGCCTTACCCATGGCAGGCCGATCCTCTGGTGGGAGGGTTCCCAAACTCTTCAACATTTGGGTAACTATTCCCTTTCTTCCTAAATACCGAATTCGAAGCTCGTTCAGGTCTTCCGACCTTTTGGTAAGTTTCAACTCTTTTATAAAGGCATTTTTAACATCTTCGATGTCATTAGTTTTCGGATTCACCATTTTCCCTCCTTACCAGACTGGCATATTGTCGTTAAATTAAAGGCTCTTGAGCTTATCAATGTCTTCGCGTTCTCCGATGACTGTAAGAACGTCCCCCTGCTGAAAAACGGTATCGGGGCTAGGAATCAATTTTGTCCCCTTTCGTTCTAGTAACAATACAGTTAAATTATATCTCTGTCTGAAGTTCAGTTCCGCCAAGGTTTTCCCCCACATCTCTTCCTTCGCTTCAATGGAGCCTACCAAATAGGAACTGCCGGGCAACGCAGCAAATTCGCTAAGCCAGGGGAAAACAATGTTTTCGGCAATCCTGATGCCCATATCCCTCTCTGGAAATATGACCCTGTGTGCTCCCACCTGCGCAAGCACTCTGGCATGAAGTGAGCTTTGTGCCCTAGCTATGATATGTTTGACGTCCAGACCTCTCAATATGGAGGTGGCCAATATGCTAGCTTCGATGTTCTCTCCTATAGCTACGATAGCGACGTTGGCCTCTTTTGCTCCAACTTTAATCATAGCTTCCTCGTCTGTAGCATCGACCTGCGCAGCCAAATCCACTATATCGGCAACTTCCTCGACGCGGTGCATATTTCGATCAACGGCCACAACCTCCTGTTTTAGGGCAACAAGCCTGCGACAAACGGATTGTCCAAACCTTCCCAGACCAATTACGATCACTGTATTCTTGTCATTCATAATATCTTAGCACCTCTTTAACCGATGGGGATGTATGCGCGAGGCAGGTTAATGTTTTCCTTTTCTCGCTTCTTAAACACCCCGTACATGAAGGTTATAAGTCCAACTCGTCCCCAAAACATCAGTATTACTAACACTACTTTTCCCGTAGGCGATAGATGTGGCGTTATTCCTAACGACAACCCCACGGTTCCCAAAGCCGATACCACTTCAAAAAGGATCTGGTCGAAGGAAAAAGGCTCAAAGAGGGACAGAAGAACTACGCTGACAAAGATAGTCGTTAAATATAGGGTTATCAAAGTAGTGGTGTTAACGATCAGATCAGATGAAATAGACTGATTAAAAAGAAAGGGTTTTTTGCCCCTCAAATTTGATTTAACGGTACACCACAAAATTCCAGCCGTCGTCGTCTTAATGCCCCCTCCTGTAGAAGCAGGCGATGCACCGATAATCATGAGAAGAACGACTATAATGTACCCTGCTTTGGAAAAGTTAGACGGACTAATTGTATCAAAACCGGCTGTCCTTGGAGTTACTGCCATAAAGAGAGCATTCCACAGCTTTAATGGGAGGTTATACTCTGCAAACGCCCCCTTCCATTCGACAAAAAGAATTAAAAGGAAACCAAATATTATCAACATCGAAGTGGTCGATAAAACCAGTTTAGCGTAAGGCGATAACCTTTTACGGGATTTCGCTTTGGAAACCCATTCCATGTAAAAGGGAAACCCTAACCCTCCTAATATTACAAGAAACATTATAGCTCCAGGTATCATAAAGCTGTTGCTATAGCTTTCCAAATTATTTGAAAATAATGAAAAACCGGCATTGCAAAAGGCGCTGATACTATGGAATGCAGCTGTGAAGAGTGCTTCTTTATGAGACATTTCCTCTGAGAATTTAATAAAGAGAGGGACGAAACCGATGGCTTCAAATAATACCGTAACCTTTAGGATCTGAATCAACAGTTTGACTGCCCCGGAAGGATACTCCAGGCCCTTTTCTTTTATAAAATAAAATCGCTGCCGTATCCCAATCCGCTGCCCCATTAAAAAGGGCACAATAGTCATCGCAGTCATTATCCCCAGACCGCCAAGCTGAATAAGAGCCATTACGACAATTTGGGACATAAGCGTCAAATCGCTACCGGTATCGACAACGATCAGGCCCGTAACACAAACGGCAGATGTTGCGGTAAAAAGCGCATTTATCAAAGAAATGGGCTCTTGGGATAAATTAAAAAGCCATATCAAAAGGGTCCCCACCGCTATGAGCGATAGGAACCCGAACACTATAGTTTTTTCAACCTTGAGAGAACTATAGGTTTTGATATCTATCGGACCAGCGCCTCCTTTGCTTTTTCAACCAGCTGTCCGAAGGCTTCGATATCCGATACGGCAAGTTCTGCTAGCATTTTGCGATTGATCTCGATGCCGGATTTGCGCAACCCGCTTATAAAGGTGCTGTAGTTCATACCATACACGTGAGCTCCAGCGTTTATTCGCATAATCCAAAGTTTCCTGAAATCGCGTTTTCTGTTGCGTCTGTCCCTGTAAGCATAGCTCAAGGACCTGAGCATTGCTTCTCTTGCTCTTTTAAATACATTCTTTCTGCGGCCGTAATATCCTTTGGTCAGCTTAAATAGCTTGGCCCTTTTATTTTTAGTGGCAGTTCCACCTTTTACTCTGGGCATTATCTTTCACTCCTTATTTAAATCTTGCAATTAATTGGAATAGGGCATTAACTGTTTAATTTTTCTGGCAAATGCCTCATCGAGGTAGCCCTTTTGTTTTAATGCTCTAATGCGTTTTTGATTCTTCTTTCGAAGCAAGTGCCCCCGGTTGACTTTTTTGTAAGCCACTTTTCCGGTAGCTGTTATTTTAAATCTTTTCTTAGCTCCGCTGTGAGTTTTGATTTTTGGCATTGCCATTCCTCCCTTTTGGTTTCATGAATGTAGAAATCAGCTTTGAGACTGCGTATCTTTCGCTGCCTTGCTCTCTGACTTTTGCAGAATAGGTGCCAGCATCATGCGCATATAACGGCCTTCCATCTTCGGGTCCGAATCAGCTTTTCCCAAGCCTTCACAGTCCTTCTTCACCCTTTCGAGCACCTCTCTGCCCTTATCCAAGAAGGCCATCTCTCTGCCGCGGAAAAATATGGACACTTTAACCCTATGGCCACTACCCAAAAAATCCTTGATGGCCTTAACTTTGAAATTATAATCGTGCTCATCGATCTTCGGACGCATTTTTATTTCCTTGACCGTCTGAACTTTCTGTTTTTTGCGAGCCTCTTTGTCTCTTTTTTGTTGTTGATATTTGTATTTGCCGTAATCCATGATCCTACATACGGGAGGATTCGCCTGAGGAGCAACTTCCACCAAGTCCAATCCTCTCGTCTCGGCCATCTCCAGAGCCTGTTGGATGGGAACTACCCCTACCTTGGATCCATCGGCATCGATCAGCAAGACCTCAGAAACCCTTATCTCCTCATTTACCCTTGGTTCGTTTACTTTCGCTATAACTGGTCACCTCCACAATAAAATAGGGACTGGCAAACAACGCCCAGTCCCTCACAGTCTCTGTAGCAGTCAAACACTACCTGCTACTAACTTTCAGACTTAACCCGAAAGGCAACTTTCGCGCCACCAGGTGAGAGGGCGGGCCCTCTGCTTATCGCAATACGAAACGTTTTTGCAATATATCACGAAAATTGCTCGAAAGCAAGCAGTCTATGGCTCTATAATCTTTAGTGTGGAATTTGGCTTTGAAAATATAATGGTGGTAAGAACCAACCAAACCCATTAAGAAAGGAGGCTCTTACCACCATGGCCAATGGCCATAATAATAATATCACCAAAATGCTCGGACTTAAAGGCTTCAAGATATCGGATACGCGTGAAGAAGAGGATGCTTTTGTGATTGAGGTGCAAGTTAGACCCGACAGGACAGCAGTTTGTCCCGAGTGTAACTCAAAAGATTTCTACAGGCACGGCAAAGCCAAACCAAGGAAGGTGCTGCACACGTTAATCAACGGAAAGAAAGTATATCT